>NZ_JAPDNV010000003.1:138914-213714 GCF_026013155.1 Paenarthrobacter sp. PAE-2
TAGAGCACCACCTTGCCAAGGTGGATGTCGCGAGTTCGAATCTCGTCGTCCGCTCCAAGAAAAAAGCAGCTCCTCGGAGCTGCTTTTTTGTGCCCGACACCAGTTTCTGCAATTCATCAGTGGCCATAACCGATATAGCTAAGAAAAAGTCGCTTTATCTAATGTGATTTGGCTCGCATAATGTACTGCGAGTTCATCACTAATCCACGCCACTGGCAGGAGCACCCCATGAATCAACAGACGGCTTCCCAATCCGTCATGCGGCGCAAGCCGATCGACGACATCGAGGAAGAAAGCAAGCACAGCGGACTGTTCAAGAGTCTTGGTCTCTGGCAACTGACAGCCATCGGCGTCGGCGGAATCATCGGCGTCGGAATCTTTTCCCTTGCCGGCCTGGTGGCGCATGGGTCGGAGGGCAATCCCGGCGTGGGCCCTGCGGTGCTTATTTCGTTCCTCATCGCAGGGTTGGCATCCGGAGCGGCAGCCCTCTCCTATGCCGAATTCGCCGGCATGATTCCGCGTGCCGGCTCCGCGTACACCTACGGCTATGTTGCCCTCGGCGAGATCATTGGATGGTTCATCGGGTGGGATCTGTTGCTCGAATACATCGCCATCGTGGCTGTGGTGGCGATCGGCATCTCCGGATACTTTGACGCTTTCCTCTCAGGCATCGGAATCCACATGCCCACCTTGATGACCTCCACAGCCGATGAGGGCAAGGGCGGCATTATCAACCTTCCCGCAATCCTGGTCTGCCTCCTGGTGACCTGGATCCTCAGCCGTGGAACCAAGACCTTTGGCCGGTTCGAACTCGTGGCCGTCGCCATCAAGGTGATCCTGATTCTGTTCATCATCGGTTTGGGCGTTTTCTACATCAATACCGAGAACTTCAACCCGTTCATGCCCAGCGGCTTCGGCCCGGTCCTGGCGGGTGCCGCCACGGTCTTCTTCGCCGTCTTCGGCTACGACGCCATGAGTACAGCCGCAGAGGAGGCCAAGGACGGCAAGAAGCACATGCCCAAGGCCATCATCCTGTCGCTTGTCATCGCGATGCTGCTCTACGTTGCCGCGACGTTGGTCCTGACCGGCATGCAGAACTACAAGGACATCGACCCCGCCGCTGGCTTCGCCTCCGCATTCACGGGCGTCGGACTGCCGGTGATCGCCACCATCATCTCCGTTTTCGCAGTGCTGTCCATCCTCACTGTGATGCTCACCTTCCTTCTGGGTGTCACCCGCGTGTGGTTCTCCATGAGCCGTGACGGCCTCCTCCCCGGTTGGTTCGCCAAAACGGACCGCCACGGTACGCCCCAACGTGTCACCTGGATCGCCGGCGTCGCCTCCGCCTTCCTGGCAGGCATCTTCCCCATCAAGGAAGTTGCTGACCTGACGAACATCGGCATCCTCGCGGCGTTCGTCGTGGTGTGCGTATCCGTCATCATGTTCCGCTACACCAAGCCCGACGCGCCCCGCACGTTCCGGCTCCCACTCATGCCGGTCGTCCCCGCATTCGGCGTCCTGGCCTCGGCCTTCCTGATGGTTCAGTTGCACTGGGAGACCTGGGTGCGCTTCGGCGTGTGGCTGGTCATAGGCCTGGCGATCTACTACTTCTACGGCCGGAAGCACTCACTCATGAACCCGGACAGCCCGCGTCACCTGGAGACAAGTAAGCCCTTGGCGTAGAGAACCACCTGGTCCTTGGCACCCCCACCATCTGGTGTTAGGGTCGGACGCGGAGGAGCGAACTGGCTCCGCGAAGGAAGGGAGGTGCCCGTGGGATTAATTGACGACCTGAAGGGCAAGGCTCAGGGTCTCATTCAGGGCAACGAAGAAGCCATCAAGAATGGCATCGAAAAGGCCGGAGACTTCGTCGACCAGAAGACCGGCGGCAAGTTCGCCGGACAGGTTGATGCAGTCCAGAACGCCGCTTCCAACTTCGTGGCCAAGAACGACGGTGAAGCCGATCCGGCTCCCGCAACGGATGAGCCAAAGCAGCCCTAGCTGCCTGAGCCGCCGCAACAGATACGTCAAGGGGGCACCGGTCCCGCCGAGAGGCGCCGCCGGTGCCCTTGGCGTTTAATCAGCCAGTAGATCCGCTTGGCTATCCCGGGGCGGGCAGGCTGGCGGCCTTCCGGTACCTTGGTCACTATGCCTTCCGCCCCCACCGTTATTCAGCACCCTCCCCGGCGCGAGGGCCTCGGGCCGCCCATCGCAGCGGGCGTCGTCACAGCACTCGTGGGTTTCACGTCATCGTTCGCCGTAGTCCTGGCAGGATTGCAGTCCGTGGGAGCCACTCAATCCCAGGCAGCCAGTGGACTCTTGGCGTTGACTTTGACGTTCGGCGCGGCAATTCTCTGGCTGTCCTGGCGTTCCAAGATGCCGGTGACCTTGGCGTGGTCCACGCCTGGCGCCGCCTTGCTCGCCTCTGCCGGAATGGTCGACGGCGGGTGGCCGGCAGCCGTAGGAGCCTTCCTGCTGGTGGGGGTGCTGATCCTGCTGACCGGGTTGCTCCCCGTTCTGGGCAGGCTCATGGGAAGGATCCCCACCGCTTTGGCCCAAGCCATGCTGGCGGGCGTCCTGCTCCCCCTGTGCCTGGCACCTTTCAAGTCCTTGGGAACGGCGCCGCTGCTGGTTGGTCCTGTTGCCTTGTGCTGGTTGCTCCTGCTGAAGCTTGCTCCCCGGTGGGCAGTACCCGGAGCATTGGTGGTGGCACTGGCGGTGATTGGAATCCATCTTGGCGTGAACGGGACCTACCTTCCCTCTGACGCGCTGGTGCCCAGGCTTGAATGGACAACGCCGGCTTTCAGTGTGGAGGCTGCGGTCGGGCTGGCCCTGCCGCTGTTCATCGTCACCATGGCGTCGCAGAACATCCCCGGCGTAGCCGTCCTCAAGTCGTTCGGTTTCACCACCCCATGGCGGTCTTCCATGGTGATGACCGGAGCAGGCACCATGGCGGGGGCGGCGTTCGGTGGCCATGCCATCAACTTGGCGGCCCTCAGCGCTGCATTGGCTGCCGGGGAGGAAGCGGGCAGGAACCCCGGCCAAAGGTGGCGCGCCGCCTTCGTGTCAGGACTCGCCTATCTGGTTCTTGCCGTGTTTTCCGCCGCCTTGGTCACCGTTGTTGCGGCGGCTCCGCCTGGATTGCTGGAAGCTGTTGCCGGCCTCGCGCTGTTGGGGACCTTGGCCGCCGCCATCTCCTCGGCGCTGGCCGAAGCAGAAGAACGCGTTCCGGCTTGCATTACGTTTCTGCTGGCAGCCTCGGGCCTCAGCTTCGGCGGCATCGGGGCAGCGTTCTGGGCTCTGACGTGCGGCATTTTGGTCCGGTGGCTGCTGAAGCCCGGCCCGCTGGTCAGGAAGGCTCGTGGTTCTGGGCCTCGCGCGCCAAGGCAGTGAGCCTGGAAACGGCACGGAAGTACTTCTTCATGTAGCCGCCGGCCATCATCTCTTCGGTGAACAGTTTGTCGAACGGAACACCGCTGGCCAGGATCGGCACGTCCTTGTCGTACAGGCGGTCGGCCAGCACCACGAAGCGCAGGGCTACAGCCTGCTCCGTGATGGTGTCCACGTCACGCCACACCACGGCGTCGATCCCGGAAATCAGCTGCCGGTAGCGGCTCGGGTGGACGCCTGCGAGGTGGTCCACCAGCGTGCGGAAGTCATCAACGGCAACAGTCTGGCCTTTGAACTCGCTGCGCATCCGATGCTTGAGCTCTTCGGTCTTCAGGGGTGCAGGAGCTGCAGGCAATCCGCGGTGCCGGAAGTCTTCGCCGTCGATCCGCACAACATCGAACTGGTCCGCCAGGACCTGGATTTCGCGCTGGAAGTCCACGGCTGCGAAGCGGCCTTCGCCCAAAGAACCGGGCAGGGTGTTTGACGTTGCAGCCAGCTTGACGCCCGCGTCGGCCAATTCGCGCATGAGGCGCGACATCAAGACGGTGTCGCCGGGGTCATCAAGTTCGAATTCGTCGATGCAGACCAGCTTGTAGTTGCTGAGGGCGTCAACGGTCTTGCGGAAAGACAGGGCACCCACGAGGTTGGTGTACTCAACGAACGTGCCGAAGGCCTTCGGACCGGGCGACCGGTGCCAAAGGGACGCCAGGAGGTGGGTTTTCCCGACGCCGAAGCCACCGTCCAGGTAGATGCCGGCCCGAGAGGTGGTCTTCTTGGCGAACAGCTTCTTGAAGAGACCGCCGTTGTCTTCAGCCCCCACGGCGTCCGCGAAGGAGGACAGCACCTTGACGGCGTTGGCCTGGCTCGGCTGCGACGGGTCGGGCCGGTAACTGTCGAACGACACCTCGCCAAATCGCGGAGAGGGGTAGAAACCCTTGAGGAGTTCCTCCACAGAGACTGACGGCGTGCGGGCTGTCAGTTGTTCGATGTGCACCAGGCGTGGTCCGTTCTTCCGGTAGTGGGTCCCCAGCAAGAATACCGGCAACGCGGGCGCCCGGACGGCGCACGTGACCAAAGCCATGTTTCACCGTATGACCGGCGGAACAGCACGAACCCGGCACGGTAGTTAGTGTTGTGAGCATGCCGGGCCGGCAACAGGAACTACGTTGGGCCTGGCTCCGTCCGTTGTCAGTGAAAGGCCACCACCATGTCCTACCCCGTTGAACAGAACGAAAAGTTCGCAGCATATGCGAACCCCGAACGCCTCGTATCCACCGAGTGGCTCGCGGCAGCGCTGGCCGATGGCGCCGTTGCCGACGGCAAGCTGGTGGTTGTGGAGTCCGATGAGGATGTCCTCCTCTACGAAACCGGCCACATCCCGGGCGCGGTCAAGATCGACTGGCACACCGACCTGAATGACGAAGTCACCCGCGACTACGTCGACGGCGCGGCTTTCGCCGCTCTGGCTTCCGCCAAGGGAATTTCCCGCGACAGCACCGTGGTCATCTACGGCGACAAGTCCAACTGGTGGGCCGCCTACGCGCTGTGGGTCTTCACCCTGTTCGGTCATGAGGATGTCCGTCTCCTCGATGGCGGCCGCGACAAGTGGATTGCCGAAGGCCGTGAACTCACCACCGACGTCCCTGCTCCCGCCCGGGGCAACTATCCCGAGGTGGAGCGGAACGATGCTCCCATCCGCGCCTTCAAGGAAGACGTCCTGGCACACCTGGGCAAGCCGTTGATCGATGTGCGTTCCCCCGAGGAGTACACCGGCCAGCGCACGCATATGCCGGCTTACCCCGAGGAGGGCGCGCTGCGCGGCGGCCACATTCCCACGGCTGCCTCTGTTCCTTGGGCCAAGGCTGCTGCCGAGGACGGCACCTACCGCTCGCGCGAAGAGCTCGAAGCCCTGTACCTTGGCGAAGCAGGCCTCAAGGCCGGTGACGACGTCGTGGCGTACTGCCGCATCGGCGAGCGTTCCAGCCACACCTGGTTCGCCCTCAAGTACCTGCTGGGCTTTGAGTCCGTCCGCAACTACGACGGCTCATGGACCGAATGGGGCAATGCAGTACGCGTTCCCATCGTCAAGGGAGCCGAGCGCGGATCCGTTCCGGCCTCCCTGGTCCGTAACTAGCACGTCATCGTGCTACGTAGTGCGTAAGCTGGGATGTGATGAGTACCAACACTTTGCCCACCGCACTGGCGGAAATCGTCGACGACTTCCAGGCACTGTCGGAGCCTGAACGCCTGCAACTGCTGCTGGAGTTTTCGCGTGGCCTGCCCGAACTGCCGGAACGGCTGACGAACCATCCGGAGTTGCTGGAACAGGTGGTGGAGTGCCAATCGCCGCTGTTCCTCACCATTGAGTCGGAGAGGAAACCGGATGGCCCCAGCGCCTACCGCCTCTTCTTCAAAGCCCCGCCGGAAGCACCCACCACGCGTGGTTTCGCTGGAGTCCTCCATGAGGGACTGGACGGACTGACCGCGGAGGAGATCCTTGCGGTGCCGGACGACATGCCGGAGCTGCTGGGTCTGACCCGTGCCATCACTCCCCTGCGTATGCGCGGGATGACGGCCATGCTGGGACGTATCAAGAGGAAAGTCGCAGCGGCCAACAAGCTGGAAAGCTAAGCATGGCCAAGAAGATGGCTTCCCAGGGAACGCCGGCTACCGCAGCACTGACTGCGGCCGGCGTTCCCTTCGTCGTCCACCCCTACGCTCATGACCCCTCAGCTCCCAGTTACGGGTTGGAAGCGGCCGAGGTTCTGGGCATCGATCCCGCCCGGGTCTTCAAGACCCTCATGGTGGAGGTGGAGGGCCGCCTGGCTGTGGGGGTTGTCCCGGTGTCCGGCAACCTGGACTTGAAGGCTGTTGCCGGTGCCCTGGGTGCCAAGAAGGCATCCATGGCTGATCCAAAGGCGGCGGAACGGCGCACGGGCTATGTCCTGGGCGGCATCTCTCCCCTTGGCCAACGCCAGCCCTCTCCCACCGTCCTGGACGAGTCCGCACTGGGGTTCGAGACCATCTTTGTCTCCGGCGGCCGGCGTGGCCTGGACATCGAAGTGGCTCCAGCCGATCTTGTGCGGCTCACCCGGGCGGTGACCGCCGCAATCGGCTCCGCCAAGGACTAGGAACGGCCTGCGGCCTCTCCTGCCGGTTCGGCGTCCGCGCCGGTGCCTCCGGGGTTGTTCCGGGGAGCCAGCTGCTGCAGCAGCCAGGAACGCACCATCCGCTCCCATTTCTCCGGGTCCACGTTCCATTCCTTGGTGTGCCGCGACCCGTGGAACGCCTCGAACGTCACCATGTCCGGATTCTTCTCCGCCAGGCTTGCCGAAGGTTCGAACGGCACGTATTCGTCATCAACGCTGTGGATCAACAGGGTGGGGGTCCGCAGTTCAACGGCGCGGGCTTCCCAGTCCATGGCCTTCAGGTTCACGGGGGCGGCCAGCCCGGTCAAGCGGCGTCCCAAAGGATGGCCGAGCATCAACTGCCCATAACGTCCCACGTTGTAGGGAATCCTGTTGACCTGCGCGTGATGGGCCATGACGTTGACCCAATTGATCACGGGTGCATCCAGCACCAGGGCCCGGATCCGTTGCCGGTGCTTGGAAAGGTCCGCTGCCTGCAGGCTGATGGCGCCTCCCATGGACCAGCCGAAGAGAACCACTTCCCGGGCTCCGTGGTCCAGGGCATATCCGATGGCCGCCTCAACGTCCCGCCACTCCGTGGAGCCGAGTCCGTAACGGCCATCCAGGGCCGAAGGGGCCAGGCCGTCGTTGCGGTAGGACACCAGCAGGCTGTCCAGTCCAAGTTCCTTTGCCGTCCGGACGGCACGCAGGCATTCCATCCGGGTGGCCCCGCGGCCGTGGACCATGATGGCCCAGACAGGAGCGGTTGCGGCTGCCTCGGCTCGGATCAACCACGCAGGCGCCGTCCCGCCTTCCACCTCGATCTCCACGTCGTCAGCCGCCACGCCTATGGCTGACGGGTGGTGGTAGGCGGCACCGCTCCACCAACCCCGGCGGGCTTCGGAGAGGTTCCCGGAGTAGACCTCTTCCACCTCCCTCAGTACGGTCTGCTCGGCTGGCGAGTAGGAAACGATCCGGCCGATCCTGGCATGCCCCTTGCCGTTGTCGAAGAAGAGGCTGTACACACCGTCCACGGTTGTGTCCGGGGTCGCGGCGAGAATGACCTGCGGGCCCGCATCGCCCTGGATGACTGCCAGGACCTCCTGGTCCGCGTTCTTGGCAGAAGGCGTAATGACGCGCCTGGCGAAGTAGACGGCGAGCGCCGAGGAGCCGGCACCCACAAAGGCCGCCAATGAGGTCCCCGTGAGGATTCCGGCGATTGCCCATTTGGTACGCAGGCTGAGGGTGGAGTCTGCAGCGTCGCTCGCTGACCGGGAATTGGTTGCCATGGTTCCATTCTCGCTGGTAGCCGTGGCGCAATGCCGCAATTGCGGGCAAAACCCTGCGTTGTGCGCGATCGCAGGTCTACGCTGTAGCCATGAGCGATCCCATCGTCATCCTGACAGAAGAACCCCTCGGCCCCGACGACCGTGCCAACATTGCCAAATTGCTCGACGGCGGTGACGCTCCGGTGGTGGTCCTGGTGCCCGCGAACACGGAACGGCATCTCTTGGTTGATTTCCTGGAGAATCTCTCCTTGCTGGATATTGCCAAGGCCTTCAAGGAGCTTGGTGCCAAGTCCCCGGACCCGGAGGTGGAGCGGGCGCATGCGTCTGAGACGCTGGCGACGTCGTTGGCGGCGCTGGAGGGCCTGGGCGGGGGCGTGACCGGAGAGATCGTCGACGGCGGTGCCGTGGCCGGCTTGGTTGCCAAGGTTCGCGACCTCGGTGCCGCCCAGGCCGTCGTCGTCACGCGTCCGCATGCCATCGCCGATACCTTCCACACAGACTGGGCCAACAAGGCGCAGGACCAGTTGGGCCTTCCCGTGCTGCATCTTTACGCGGGCTCGGGATTTATCGGCGACTCGTGAGCGTTGCATAGAACATGAGCTCATCTGAGAACACCACCCCCGCTACCGAGGTGCCCGTGGCAAAGTCCGATGCCCAGTGGCGCCAGGAATTGACCCCGGAGGAGTACCGGGTATTGCGGCAGGCCGGAACGGAACGTCCTTACACGGGCGAGTACTGGGACACCCACACTGAGGGCGTCTATCAGTGCCGTGCTTGCGGAAGCCGGTTGTTCACCAGCCGGGAGAAGTTCGATTCGCACTGCGGCTGGCCGTCCTTCTGGGCGCCGTTGGCCGAGGGCACCGTGCGGTACCTCCATGACCGCACACTGGGCATGGAGCGGATCGAGGTTCGTTGCGCCAAGTGCGATTCGCACTTGGGCCATGTCTTCGAGGGCGAAGGGTACGACACTCCCACCGACCAGCGCTACTGCATCAACTCCATCTCCCTGCGCTTGGTGGAAACCGACGCGGACTAACTGCTGGAAAGCGCGGGTTTCCGGGAGGGAATCCGCGCCCAGGTCCGCGTTCCGCTGGACCTTGGGGCCACTCTTCCAGGGCCATGGCCAAGACTTTCTTATGCTCGACCCTTTTTTGAATTAGCGATACTTCTGCGTTGCTACGCTCGCCTCAGAAGCATTACCTCCTTCGAAAGGGCCGAATTACATGACAACCATCGCCGCCTCCACCCGTCCGCTCGTCACTGCAGACAACGCGGATTGGAAGTCCCTTAAGGCAGCAGCAACAGCACTGCAGGCACACCAGCAGCAGGACGGCTCCATCGCCGATCCCGCCGCCCACGCAGAAGCGGCACGGCTCGTTGCCACCATCCAGGATGCAATCACCCGCCTGGCGCCCAGCTTCCCCCACGACGCCGACTACCTCGAGTTGCTGGTGGCGGACTTCGCGCGCTGGGTAGAGGGTGGCTTCGGCGTTCCCGATTTCCTTGACTCCCTGCAGGCCTTCCAACCCCAGAAGCAGCGCGTCGACGGCCTCCAGCACTTGGTGGTCTTCCCGATGTACACGCAGAACGGCAGCACCAACCGCCTCGTGGAAGCCGTGCTGATCGAGGTCATCTGGCCCGAGTTCATTGCCGGCCTGGAGGGCGGCGAGTACTCGAACAAACTGTTCGTCCCGATCCGTTTCGTCGATTTCACCGCGGGCTACGACACCAACTCCGCAGTCCTGTTCCCTGAGACAGTGGCAGTCCGCCAGACCCCGACGTTCACGTGGGGCGCCATCTTCGCCGACCGCGAGGCAGCACGCTTCCGCCGCGTCCTCAAGGCTGCCGCGGAAACGACGTCACTGGAACTGCCGGAGGATGCCGCAGAGCTGCTGGAGGACCAGGAGCTGACCCAGCGCACGTTCGTGATGTGGGACCTGATCCATGACCGCACGCACATGCGCGGGGACCTTCCGTTCGACCCGTTCATGATCAAGCAGCGCATGCCCTTCTTCCTGTACTCCCTGGAGGAACTCCGCTGCGACCTGACGGCGTTCCGTGAAGCCGTGCGCATCGAAAAGGACGAGGAAGCAGACCCCGATGCCCGCCGGCACGCGAAGCTCGTGCAGTACGCGGTCATCTTCGACCGCATCTTCCGCTTCGCCATTACCGGCAGCCGCGTGCGCAACTACGACGGCCTCGGCGGCCAGCTGCTGTTCGCCTGGATGCACCAGCACCATGTCCTGCACTGGACCGACAGCAAACTCAGCATCGACTGGGCGGAAGCTGCCGACGTCGTGGTTGAACTGGGCGCCCGCATCGAGGAACTGTACTGGCGTTCCATCGACCGCCCCAAGACGGCTCACTGGCTGGCCGCCTACCAGCTGATTTCCGAGACCGTCACTCCGCATCCGGCGTCGGTGTGGGCCAAGGGCCCCGAAGCCCTTCCGTTGGCGGGACCGCCGCGGGCCCTCACAGACCAGGTCCTGGACGACGAGTTCCCCCTGTCCATGTTCTATGAAGCCCTGGAGAAAAAGATGCGCCCCGTCATCGAGTCCACCACGGGCATCACCGGCGCGACCGCGGCCTGATGCCCCATACGCATCCTGCCGGCGAAATAGACTTGAAAGCGTGAATGAACAAGTGACGAGCACTACACAGGCTATCCACCTTGACGGCAGCACTACGGATCACAGCCGGCTGCATGACCCCTCCGTGCGTGGCTTCGCCTCGGACAACTACTCCGGCGTGCATCCCGAAATCCTTGCTGCCCTGGCCGCAGCCAATGGCGGCCACCAGGTTTCCTATGGCGAGGACATCTACACGGCCCGGCTCCAGGAAGTCCTTGAGCAGCAGTTCGGGACCGGGATAGAATGTTTCCCCGTGTTCAACGGCACGGGAGCCAACGTGCTGTCCCTCCAGTCATTGCTCCCCCGCTGGGGAGCTGTCATCTGCGCTTCCACGGCCCACATCAACATGGACGAGAACGGTGCCCCCGAACGGATCGGCGGCATGAAGCTCCTGCAGGTGCCCACCGAAGACGGCAAACTCACTCCCGCGTTGATCGACCGTGAGGCCTGGGGCTGGGGCGATGAACACAGGGCCCAGCCGCTGGTGGTCTCCATCACGCAGACCACGGAGCTTGGCACCTGCTACACCCCGGAGGAAGTCCGTGCGATCGCGGACCACGTGCATGCCAAGGGCATGAAGCTCCACATGGACGGGGCACGGCTTGCCAACGCAGCCGCCCACCTCGACCTTCCGCTCCGGGCCTTCACCCGCGACGCCGGCGTCGACATTCTCTCCTTCGGCGGCACCAAGAACGGCCTGCTTTTCGGTGAGGTCGTAGTGGCCTTGAACCCCGAGGCAGCCCACGGCCTGAAGTACCTCCGGAAAATGAACATGCAACTGGCCTCGAAGATGCGCTTCATCTCCGCCCAGTTCATAGCCCTGCTGGACGACGGCCTCTGGCTGCGGTCAGCCGCGCATGCCAACGCCATGGCAACGCGGCTGCGGGCAGCCGTTGATCAGATCGACGGCGTTGAGCCCACCCAGGCAACCGAGTCCAACGGCGTCTTCGCCATCCTGCCGCAAGGTGTTGCCGACCGCCTCCGCTCACAGTTCGCTTTCTACGATTGGGACGCTGCACGGCGCGAGGTGCGGTGGATGTGTTCCTTTGACACCACTGAGGAAGACATCGACGCGTTCGTGGCAGCCATCAGGCGGGAAGTGGCTGCGGGATAACGGCTGGGTTCCGGGGCGGCGAGCCTGCACAAAAACGCCGCCCCGGACGCATAATCTGCCATGGTGAACGCCCTCTCACAGGTTCCTGCGGACTTCCTTTCAGCCCTGGGAACGCTACGAAAAGCACAGTGCCGCAGCGAACTGCGGCTGGATGAGATCCCCGCCCCGGCACGGCTCGCGCCGTACGCCGTGGCTTTGGGAGCCGAAGTCTTCCGGCCCACTGCAGCCACCCGCCGCGTGCCGGTGCACGGTCCCGTGGCCAAGGCCTTCATCGAGAAACAAGGACAGCACCCCGGCGACGACGAAGACGACGAACTCGCCACAGGCCGCTTCATCCTCCTCTACGATCCCGAAGGGTCGACGGTCTGGGAAGGTGAGTTCCGGATCGTCACCTATATCCGGGCCCAACTGGACGCCGACATGGGCAACGACGCAATGCTCGGCTCAGTGGCGTGGACCTGGCTGGTGGAAGCCTTGGAAAACCACAAAGCGCAGTACAAAGCTGCCGGTGGCACGGCCACGCGGATCCTTTCCGAGAGTTTTGGGACGCTGGCTGACCGGCCGGACACCATTGACATAGAACTGCGGGCCTCATGGACACCGGCCTCCTCCGATGTACAGGCGCACCTGGAAGCCTGGTCGGACATGGTGTGCACCTTCGCCGGCCTCCCGCCCCTGCCGCCGGGAGTCACGGGACTGCCCAACAGGAGGCTCAACTGAAGCCGCAATGCACCCCCGATCCGGCCCCGGCGCGCCGGACTCGGTAAGCTTAAGCAATCATGACCCCTGAAAAACTGGAAAAAACCACAACCGGCGACCCGGTTGCTGATCCCACAACCCACATCAAGGTGGACGGCTTCGACAGCCACGTTCCCGAAATCATCGAACTGGATTCACCGCGCGAAGGCGTCCCTCGGGTCATCGACACCATGGCCGGACTGGAGCGCTGCGCCGCAGCGATTGCCGCCGGATCCGGGCCTGCAGGGGTCGATGCCGAACGCGCCTCGGGCTTCCGTTACGGCCAACGAGCTTTCCTCGTCCAGATCCGGCGGGAAGGATCCGGCACGTGGCTGATCGATCCTGAACCGTTTGAGAACCTGGCCATCATCAATGACGCCCTCCGCGGCGTCGAATGGATCCTCCATGCGGCAACGCAGGACCTCCCCTGCCTGTCCGAGCTCGGCATGTGGCCGGACAAACTGTTCGACACCGAACTTGCCGCCCGCCTCGCCGGATTGCCCCGGGTAGGCCTGGCAGCCGTCATCGAGCAATTGCTTGGCTTCGGCCTGGCCAAGGAACACTCCGCCGCCGACTGGTCCACCCGCCCGCTCCCTGAACCATGGCTGCGGTACGCGGCACTGGACGTCGAGGTCCTCGCAGAGTTGCGCGAGGAACTCATCGAACTCCTGGAAGCCGACGGAAAACTGGACTTCGCCGAACAGGAGTTCGCCGGTATCCTCGCCGCCGGGATCGCACCTCCCCGCGTGGATGCCTGGCGCAAGACGTCGGGCCTCCACCAGATCAGGGACCGCCGGCAACTCGCAGCCGTGCGGGAATTGTGGTTGGAGCGGGACCAGCTGGCGCGGAAGCGGGACGTGGCACCGGGACGGCTCATCCCTGATTCCGCACTGGTTGCCGCCGCAAAAGCCCTGCCCACCACGGTCCCCCAATTGTTGGCCACCAAGGGATTCCACGGCAGGTCCGCGCAACGGGAAGCACCCAGATGGCTCCGCTGCATCACCGCGGCCCGTATGCTGACCGAGCTTCCCCCGCTGCATCTGCCCACCAACGCACCGCCGCCGCCCCGCGTCTGGGCAGACCGCGATGCTGAAGCAGCCGCCCGCCTCGCCACTGCCCGCCCGGCCCTCCAGGAAAAGGCGGACGAACTGAAGCTGCCCGTGGAAAACCTGCTGACCCCGGACTACCTGCGGCGGGTACTGTGGCGGCCGCCGTCGGAAGTCTCGCACCAGACGGTCGCCGACGAATTGCGCGGCCTGGGAGCCCGCGAATGGCAAATTTCGTTCGCCGCCCCGATCATCGTCGAGGCATGCCTGAACCCACAGCCGCTCCCGGCCAAGGAGCCCAAGCCCAAAGATTCTCCGTAGCCACCTGAAGGCCCGCGTTCATGAACCCCGGTTCGTTGATGCGGGCCTTTGCCGTATGCAGGCCTTGCACGCAAAGTTACTGGTGAGTAACATTGCAGCAATGCCCTTCGGATTCCGCCCCGCGGTTCCGGCACCGTGTCTCAGCGAGGAGTTTCACATGAGTCCATCACGCACCGCGCAAAGAACCGTCCGCGACGTCGTCTTCGTGGACGGCGTCCGCACTCCCTTCGGCAAGGCCGGAGACAAAGGCATCTACGCCGGAACGCGTGCAGATGACCTGGTGGTGAAGTGCATCAGGGAACTCCTGCGCCGGAATCCTTCCCTCCCGGCCGAACGCGTTGACGAGGTAGCCATCGCAGCAACCACGCAAACCGGAGACCAGGGCCTCACCATCGGCCGTACGGCCGCGCTTCTGGCCGGGCTCCCCCGGACCGTTCCGGGCTTCGCGATCGACCGCATGTGCGCAGGCGCCATGACAGCAGTCACGACGACGGCGAGCGGCATCGGCTTCGGCGCCTACGACGTCGTGATCGCCGGTGGAGTGGAACACATGGGCAACCACCCCATGGGTGCCGGCGCTGATCCCAATCCGCGCTTCATGTCCGAACGCCTCGTCGATCCGGCCGCACTCAACATGGGCAACACCGCCGAGAACCTGCACGACCGGTTCCCCGCCATCACCAAGGAACGCACGGACGCCTACGCAGCGTCCTCGCAGGCGAAACTTGCGGCGGCCTACGCCGAAGGCCGGATCCAAGGCGACCTTGTTCCGGTGGCCACCATGAAGCCGGGCCAGGGATGGACCGTGCACTCCGTTGACGAACCACCGCGCCCGGGAACCACCGTAGAGGACCTTGCAGAACTCAGGACGCCGTTCCGGGCCCACGGCCGGGTCACCGCCGGCAACGCGGCAGGATTGAACGACGGCGCCACCGTAGCCCTGCTCGCGGCCGAAGACACCGCGGGCGAACTCGGCCTTCCCGTAAAGATGCGCATGGTGTCCTATGCCTTTGCCGGCGTGGAGCCGGAGGTCATGGGAATCGGACCGGTCCCTGCCACCGAAAGGGCGCTGAAGAATGCAGGCCTGGACATCACGGACATCGGACTCTTTGAAATCAATGAGGCCTTCGCAGTCCAGGTCCTGAGCTTCCTCGACCACTTTGGCATCGCGGACGACGATCCCCGGGTGAACCGCTATGGCGGCGCAATCGCTGTCGGACATCCCCTCGCTTCCTCCGGTGTCCGGCTGATGACCCAGCTGGCGCGGCAGTTCGAACAGGACCCTTCCGTGCGGTACGGCATCACCACCATGTGCATCGGCCTTGGCATGGGCGCCACCGTGATCTGGGAGAACCCGCACCACGCAGACTATGGAGCCACCTCCACCACCGATTCCACCTCCGAAGAAGGAGCCGCCGCATGAGCGCCAACGATTTCCAGAAGCTTGCCGCCCTGTTTCCGGACGAAGTGGTGACGCACTCCTATGTGCAGGACATCGAACTTCCCGACGGGGCCGGGACCTTCGCCCTCATCACCCTGGACAACGGACTGGACCATTCCAAGCCGACCACCCTTGGGCCCAATACCCTCGTCGAACTTGGCGGCGTCCTGGAAGCCCTTCGGGACCGGGCCGCCAAGGGTGAGATCGTGGGCGTAGGCGTCACCGGAAAACCCTACTTCCTGGTGGCGGGTGCAGACCTCTCCGCGGTCAAGACCCTCAAGGAGCGCGAACACGGCCTGTGGATGGCCCAACTCGGCCACGAGGTATACGGCACGCTCGCCAACCTGGGTGTCCCCAGCTTCGCGTTCATCAACGGCCTCGCCCTCGGCGGCGGGCTGGAGATAGCGCTGCAGTCCACGTACCGGACGGTGTCCACCGGCGCAGGCGCCTTGGCGCTCCCCGAGGCGTTCCTGGGCCTGGTACCGGGTTGGGGCGGGGTTTATATCCTCCCCAGACTGATCGGCCCGGAAAACGCCGTGCAGGTCATGATCGGGAACGCCCTCAACAACAACAAGACATTGACCGGCCCCCAAGCCTTCGAGCTGGGAATTGCCGATGCCATGTTCGAACCGGCCGACTTCCTTGAGCAGTCCCTGGCTTGGGCAGCAGAGGTGATCTCCGGCCGTACCGCCCCCGAGCGGCAGAACGCCGTCGATCCTTCCGATCCCGCCGTGGCCGACCGTTGGGCGTCGGCTGTGGCGGCAGGCAGGGATCTCGTGGAAGCAAAAATCTCCAACGCAGCGCCCGCCCCGGGCAAAGTGCTGGACATCATGGAGGCCAACCGGACCATGACCCAGGCGGAATCGGCTGCCCTTGAGTGCCGGACGCTGGCGGACCTGATGCAGTCGGACGAATTCCGCGCCACGGTCTACGCTTTCCTGGACCTCGTCCAGAAGCGGTCCAAGCGGCCGGCCGGTGCGCCGGACCGGAAGCTGGCCCGGCCGGTTACCAAAGTGGGAGTCGTCGGTGCAGGCCTCATGGCCAGCCAGCTGGCGCTCCTCTTCGCACGGCAGCTGAAGGTCCCCGTGGTCATGACCGACATTGACCAGTCCCGCGTCGACAAGGGTGTGGCCTACGTCCACGCCGAAGTAGACAAGCTGCTCGGCAAGAAGCGCATCAGCCCCGATGCCGCGAAGAGGACGAAGGCACTGGTCACCGGGTCGGTGTCCAAAGAGGCCTTCAGCGACGCCGACTTTGTGATCGAGGCGGTCTTCGAAGAACTCAACGTCAAGAAGCAGGTCTTCGCCGAAGTGGAGGCGATCGTCTCCCCCGATTGCATCCTGGCAACGAACACGTCATCCCTGTCGGTGACAGCCATGGCCGAGGACCTCCGGCATCCCGAGCGCCTGGTGGGCTTCCACTTCTTCAACCCCGTGGCAGTCATGCCGCTGCTCGAAATAGTGCGGGCACCGAAGACCGATGACGCCGTCCTCGCCACGGCCTTCGAACTCGCCAAGGGGCTCAAGAAGACAGCAGTCCTCGTCAAGGACGCTGCGGCCTTCGTCGTGAACCGGATCCTCCTGAGGTTGATGGGCGAAGTCATTGCCGCGTTCGACGAGGGAACTCCCGCAGAGGTGGCCGACACGGCGCTGCGCCCCATGGGCCTGCCCATGACGCCGTTCACCCTGAGTGCCATGGTGGGATTGCCCGTGGCACAACATGTCCAGGAGTCACTCCATGCGGCCTTTGGCGACCGCTTCCCGGTGTCGCAGAACCTGCAGAAGCTGATCGACAACGGCGTGAAGTCCCTGTGGGTTGCAGGCCCCGATGGTGCGCCTGTCCTCCCCGAAGAGACGCTCGCCATTCTGTCCTTCGGCCAGAGTCCGTCCACCGGGGAAGAGGTCCTGCGTCGGACCCAGGATGCCCTCGCCGAAGAGATCGGGCTCATGCTGGCCGAAAACGTCGTGGCAGGTCCTGAGGACATCGACCTCTGCATGATCCTCGGTGCCGGATGGCCCATGTTCCTCGGCGGAATCACTCCATACCTGGACCGGGTGGGGGCGTCGGAGCGGGTCAACGGGAAGCGTTTCCACGCACCGGGTGTCGCCTCAGCGGCGCTTTAACCGCAGCAACGTCAGCGGCGCTTTAACCGCAGCAACCTCAATGGCCGTGGACCCGTGGTCCACGGCCATTGGCGTAGGCATCGTCCTCTGGTCTACCCAAGAACTAGAAGAGTGCCACCTTGGGAGTTTTCGGGAAAATGTCATCGAGTTCGTCCCGGTCGCTCTGCGAGGGCACCCAGCGCACGGCTTCGGCGTTTTGGCGGATCTGCTCCGGCCTGGTGGCCCCTGCGATGACGCTGGCCACGCACGGCTGGGCGGCCAGCCACGAGAAGGCAAGCTCCACCTCTGTCAGGCCGCGCTCCTTGGCAAACTGTCCATACCGGCCCAGCTGGTCCCAATCCGCGTCATGGACCAGATGCGTGCGGGTGTGGCTCAAGCGGGATCCTTCAGGGGCCTTCCCCGCCGAGTACTTGCCCGTGAGGAGGCCGTTGGCCAGCGGGAAGTACGGCAGCACACCCAAGGAGAAAGCTTCGGCCGCGGGAAGGATCTCCAGTTCCGCACGGCGGTCCAGCAGGTTGTAGTGGTTCTGGGTCGAGATGAAGCGGGATCCGCCAAGCTGGCGTGCCACGTACTCTGCTTCCGCCACCTGCCATCCGGCAAAGTTGGAGTGCCCGATGTACCGGACTTTGCCGCTGGTCACCAGATCATCCAGGGCCGCGAGGGTCTCGTCCACCGGTGTTGCGTGGTCCGGGGTGTGGTACTGGTAAAGGTCGATCCATTCGGTGTCCAAACGGCGCAGGGAAGCTTCCACGGCCCGCACAATGTACCGCCGGGAACCCCGTGCCCCGAAGTCCTTGCCGTTGGCGCCCTTCATGTCCATGCCGAATTTGGTGCCAATGACCACGTCCCCGCGGTTTCCCTTGAGGGCTTTCCCCAGCATCGTCTCGCTGAGGCCGGCTTCCCGACCATACGCATCGGCAACATCGAAGAACGTCACCCCGGCGTCGAGGGCGGCGTGGACCACCGCGTCCGTGCCCTCCTGGGATTCCGTAGGCGTATTGGCGCGGCCGAGGTTGTTACAGCCCAGCCCCACGACGGAGACGGTCAGTCCGGAGCGGCCAAGGCGTCGATATTCAGTCATGGCCCCAGCCTAGTACGTGCGGCCGGGGCACCGGCGCGGGACTCAGTCCCCCCGGACGGCTCCGTAGGAGATGCCGGATTCTTCCATCGCATCCTCCAACTGGGCTATGGCCACGGGGCCCAATCCATGCAGTTTCGAGGCCTCCAGCCCACCGAACGCTGCCAACTGTTCCAAGGTTTCGATGCCCTCGTGGGCCAACGCCCGCCTGGCCGGAGCTGCGAGGCCCTTTGGCAGCGGCGTATGTCCGGGCCAGTTGCTTTTCTGTGGCATGGAACGGTCCCTCCTGGTGCGGTCGCTTGTACTTAGAGCGTAAAGCCAGCACCCTTCCGGGGCGAGTGCTTCAACTTAAACCCGGTCGGTTCCCCATGCGGTGCCGCTGCGATGCTGAGCTTGGTGAAATCAAGGTCCTCGTTGCGGATACAGACTTTGATGGCGTTGACGGCCTTATTGACGTCCGGGCACAGGCAAAAGATGTTCAGCCGCGAGTTCCCTACCTCTGAGCGTTCCACCGTCCCGAGGCCCCGCCAGGCGAGCTCCGTGGTGAGTGCCGCTTTGGCGTTCCGTTCCAAGTAGCGGTCGCGTTCGGTACCGTCCTTGGTCTTCAACGCGAACTGCGCCACCACCCAGAACTGTTCGGATGGAGGAATCTCCGCGTAGCCGTCCTCTTCGCACTGCGCAGCGAACGCAGCCATTAGTCCGTCCACCGAGGTGTCCTCCCCGATTTCCGATTCTTCGGTCCGGCTTTGGTGCCCGACCACGCCGTGGTTGACCACAAAGTGCCGGTCCTCGTCGTCGAACCATGCTTCGCGGAAATGCAGGACTCCGTCCTCATCGCGCTTGTACATGCGGATGATTCCGCTCATGCCCGTCCTTTCGTGAACCATTCGGCGCTGACGCTTCCTGGTGAGGCAACATCAAAGGGTGCTTCCATGGTGCTGACTGCCGCCAGGAGAACCGCGCACTCAGTGCGCATGGCTGAGACAGTTTCCCCGGGATAGCCCATGTGTATCCGGCGCTCTTCGAACTCATCCTCATCGTCGACGAAGACGCCACGGACGGTCGACCTGATCACGTCAAGGTCCATGTCGATCAAGTGGAACTCCGTCACGCCCGGGCGGATGGTCTTCCATTCATGGGCGGTGGCAAGGTCCACATAGATCCGGAAGTCGCCGGGGTACGTGTCGTCGTAAAACGTGGCAACGTACTCCCCTGTTCGGGGCACCAGCAGCAAGGCGTCCGAGGCTGTGTAGAAGGCAGCTCCGGGGCGGGCACAGAATTCACCCTTGCCTTGGAAGATCCACCATCCGTGAATGTCCTCGCCAAGGTATCTTCCCGGTACTACCCAGTGGGCCCTCCCGTCCCACTTCCTGTTCCGTGCCACCACCAGGTCGCCGGGCTGCAGCACTCCCGGCTCGCGTCCCCCGCTCACAACGTGGGCAAGCTGCCGGTGGTGGGGTGGGCCTGGCCTGGCAAGGGCCGCGCAAAGGGGACCTTGGTGCCCAAAACCTGGGCAACGACGTCGTGGGTTATCTGTTGGGCCGTCAGGCCGACGCGCTCCAGCACTTGGCTGCGGGATCCGTGGACGAGGAACTCCACCGGCAATCCGACTTCGTTGAGGGCCGTGTCCACTCCAGCAGCACGCATTTCCTGCCGGATCCGCGAGCCCACACCGCCGGCACGGACTCCGTCCTCGATGCAGATCACCAAGCGATGCCGGGCAGCGAGGGCAATGATCGACTTCCGGACCGGCAGGACCCAGCGCGGATCCACCACCGTGGAACTGATGCCTTGGGCACCCAAGCGGCCGGCCACGTCCAAGGCGAGTTCGGACATGGCTCCCACGCTGACGATCAGGACGTCGTTTTCCGTGGACCCTTCCGGACGGCGCGCCAGGACGTCGACGCCGTCCTTGAGCCGCTCGATCGCTTCGACCTCCTTGCCGACGCTGCCCTTGGAGAAACGCACCACCGTTGGAGCGTCATTGATGGCCACGGCTTCCCTGAGTTCTTCGCGGAGCCGGGTTGCATCGCGGGGCGCAGCCAGATGCAGGCCCGGGACGATCTGCACCATTGCCATGTCCCACATGCCGTGGTGGCTGGGACCATCAGGACCGGTCACGCCGGCGCGGTCCAGGACCACCGTGACGCCGGCCTTATGGAGCGCCACGTCCATGAGCAACTGGTCGAAAGCGCGGTTCAGGAAGGTGGCGTACACAGCCACCACGGGGTGGAGACCGCCGTAGGCCATTCCAGCTGCAGACGTCAGCGCGTGCTGTTCGGCGATGCCGACGTCGATGACGCGTTCGGGGTGGCGCTCGGCGAACTTGTGCAGTCCCACGGGGATCAACATGGCCCCGGTGATGCCGACGATGTCCTGGCGTTCGTCCGCGATATCCGCGATCTCTTCGGCAAAGACCGACGTCCATGAGCGCGCGCCGGGGGTCTCGGTGGACTCTCCGGTCTCCGGGTCGATGATCCCCACTGCGTGGAATTGGTCGGCCTCGTTGGCCAGTGCCGGGGCGTAGCCGTGGCCCTTCTCCGTCATGGCATGGACGATCACCGGACCGCCGTACGCCTTGGCGGTACTCAGGGCGTGTTCCAGCGCCTGGAGGTTATGACCGTCAACAGGGCCGATGTACTTCATCCCAAGGTCCTCGAACATGCCTTGGGGCGCCCACCAGTCCTTGATGCCCTTCTTCATTGCGTGCAGGCTCTTGTACGTGAACTGCCCTACCGGCCCGCCGTTCTGGAGGCGCTTCTTCCACCAGTCCAGCATGCCTTCGTAGGCGGGAGCAGTGCGGAGGGAATCGATGGTGGGGCGCAGCGAGGCAAGGTAGTCTGCAAGGCCGCCAACGGTGGGTGCATAGGAGCGTCCGTTGTCGTTGACCACAATCACCACGCGCCGGCGCTTATCGGCAGCGATGTTGTTGATGGCTTCCCACGTCATGCCACCCGTCAGCGCTCCATCGCCGACGACGGCAACGACGAACCGGTCGCCTTCGCCGGTCAGCTGCCGGGCCCTGGAAATACCATCCGCCCAGGACAGGGACGAGGATGCGTGGGAGCTTTCGACGATGTCATGCTCGGACTCGGCACGGTCCGGGTAGCCGGACAGACCGCCTTGCTGCCGCAGCGTGCTGAAATCCTGCCGGCCCGTCAGCAGTTTGTGCACGTAGGACTGGTGGCCTGTATCAAAGACGATGCTGTCCCGTGGCGATTCGAAGGTCCGGTGCACCGCCATGGTCAGTTCCACAACGCCAAGGTTGGGCCCCAGGTGACCACCGGTTGCGGCTACGTTGGTGATCAGGAAGTCCCTGATCTCGCCGGCCAACTGATCCAATTCGGAGCTGGTCAGGCCGGCCAGGTCCTGCGGATCCTTGATGGTTTCCAAGAGTCCCAAAGGCCCTCCTTACGTGAATGACGTGCTTGTTAACTTTAGCGCGTTGCCCGCACCCTTGAAGCCCATGGACGCCGCCGCCATGATCGTGCGTGGCTGGACCGGCAATAAAAAGCAGGCAGCCCCTGCCGGTCGAGGACCAGCAGGGGCTGCCTGGCGGGTAATTCGGCGGTAGGCCGGCCGATTCCTTATGCGGAGATCTGGCGCAGCACGTACTGCAGGATACCGCCGTTGCGGTAGTAGTCGGCTTCACCCGGGGTATCGATGCGAAGCACTGCGTCGAAGGACTTGGACGATCCGTCCTCGGCCGTTGCAGTGACCTTCAGCGTCTTGGGCGTGGTGCCGTTGTTGAGTTCGGTCACGCCCTCCACGGAGAAGGTCTCCGTACCGGTCAGGCCGAGGGTCGCAGCGGACTCCCCTGCGGGGAACTGCAACGGAAGGACGCCCATGCCGATCAGGTTGGAGCGGTGGATGCGCTCGTAGCTTTCGGCGATGACTGCCTTGACACCCAGGAGCGCGGTGCCCTTGGCTGCCCAGTCACGGGACGAACCGGAACCGTATTCCTTGCCTGCCAGCACAACCAGCGGAGTGCCGGCTGCCTGGTAGTTCTGGGCTGCGTCGTAGACGTAGGCCTGGGGACCGCCGTCCTGGGTGAAGTCGCGGGTGAAGCCACCTTCGACGCCGTCCAGAAGCTGGTTCTTGATGCGGATGTTGGCGAACGTACCGCGGATCATGACCTCGTGGTTGCCACGGCGCGAGCCGTAGGAGTTGAAGTCCTTGCGCTCCACGCCGTTTGCCAGCAGGTACTGGCCGGCAGGGGTGTCCGACTTGAAGGAGCCGGCCGGGGAGATGTGGTCGGTGGTGACCGAATCGCCGAGCTTCAGCAGGACGCGGGCGCCAGTGATGTCCTGGACGGGGTCCGGCTGGGCCTTCATGCCTTCGAAGTACGGGGGCTTCCGCACATAGGTGGAGTCCTCTGCCCAAGCGAAGGTATCTCCGGCGGGGGTATCGAGGGCCTTCCAGCGCTCGTCACCTTCGAAGACACCCTCGTAGCCCTTGGCGAACATGCCCTCGTCGATGGAGGAGTCGATGACTTCCTGCACCTCGATGGGGTTCGGCCAGATGTCCTTGAGGAACACCTCGTTGCCTTCGGAGTCCGTGCCAAGGGCATCGGTTTCGAAGTCGAAGTCCATGGTGCCGGCCAGGGCGTACGCGATGACCAGCGGCGGGGAGGCCAGGTAGTTCATCTTGACGTCAGGGTTGATGCGGCCTTCGAAGTTGCGGTTACCCGACAGCACAGCCGTAACGGAGAGGTCATTGGCCTGGACGGCCTCGGAGATTTCCGGCTCCAGCGGGCCGGAGTTGCCGATGCAGGTGGCGCAGCCGTAACCGACGATGTAGAAGCCGAGCTTCTCCAGGTACGGGGTCAGGCCGGACTTCTCGTAGTAGTCCGTGACGACCTTGGAGCCGGGTGCGACGGAAGTCTTGACCCACGGCTTGGACGTCAGGCCCTTGTCCACGGCGTTGCGTGCCAGGAGGGCGGCAGCAAGCATGACCGAAGGGTTGGATGTGTTGGTGCAGGAGGTGATCGACGCGATCGACACGGCGCCGTGGTCCAGCTCGAACTCGCGGCCATCGGCTGTCTTTACCTGGACGGGCGACGACGGGCGGCCGTTCGCACCGTTGGCCGCGGAGGCAGCGCGTGCGGTCTCGGTGGTGTGCGAGTCCGCGTGCGTGAAGGACGGAGCGTCCGAGGCCGGGAAGGACTCGTCAAGCGCCTCATCCACGCTGCCGTCTTCGATGGTGACGTAGTTGTGGATGTCCTTGCGGAACTGCTCCTTCGCATCGCTGAGCTCGATGCGGTCCTGCGGACGCTTCGGGCCGGAGATGGAGGGAACCACGGTGGAGAGGTCCAGTTCCAGGAACTCGGAGAAGCGGAGTTCGCGGGAAGGATCGTGCCAGAGGCCCTGTTCCTTGGCGTAAGCCTCAACCAGTGCAATGTTCTCTTGGGAACGGCCGGTCAGGCGCAGGTAGTCGAGGGTGACGTCGTCGATCGGGAACATGGCTGCGGTGGAACCGAATTCCGGGCTCATGTTGCCGATGGTGGCGCGGTTGGCCAGCGGCACTGCAGCCACGCCTTCACCGTAGAACTCAACGAACTTGCCCACAACACCGTGCTTGCGCAGCATTTCGGTGATGGTCAGGACGACGTCGGTAGCGGTGGCACCGGCGGGGATGCTGCCGCTGAGCTTGAAGCCAACGACGCGCGGGATGAGCATGGAAACAGGCTGGCCGAGCATCGCTGCTTCGGCTTCGATGCCGCCGACGCCCCAACCCAGCACGCCCAGGCCGTTGACCATGGTGGTGTGCGAGTCGGTACCAACACAAGTGTCAGGGTAAGCGCGGAGCGCGCCGTCCACTTCACGGGTCATGACGGTGCGTGCCAGGTATTCGATGTTGACCTGGTGGACGATTCCGGTTCCCGGGGGAACAACCTTGAAGTCGTCGAATGCGGTTTGTCCCCAGCGCAGGAACTGGTAACGCTCACCGTTGCGCTGGTATTCGATCTCCATGTTGCGCTCCAGCGCGCCGGCGTTGCCGAAGGCGTCGATCTGGACGGAGTGGTCGATGACCATTTCGGCAGGTGCCAGCGGGTTGACGCGCTTGGGGTCGCCGCCGAGTTCCTTCACGGCTTCACGCATGGTGGCAAGGTCCACTACGCAGGGAACGCCGGTGAAGTCCTGCATGATGACGCGGGCCGGGGTGAACTGGATTTCCGTGTCGGGCTCCGCATTGGGGTCCCAACCGGCCAGGGCGCGGACGTGGTCAGCCGTTATATTGGCGCCATCTTCGGTCCGCAGGAGGTTTTCAAGCAATACCTTGAGGCTGAACGGAAGGCTGTCTGCGCCCTCTACGGAGTTCAACCGGAAAATTTCATAATCGGTGCCGGCTACATTCAGTACGCCTTTGGAACCGAAGCTGTCCACAGTGCTCATGGCAGGACTCCTCTCGCAACAGTTTCATCTTTGTCGCGTGGTTGGCCGCAGGCCAGTTAGGCAGCCCTAACTTGGCCCCGCGGCACGTGCTCTTGATCACCCCGGCCCGAGGGCCGGGATCCAACCGCGGCACTGAACGGAGCGGGACTACTTAAAGGCAATCGTAGTGGCTCGAATCACTATTGCCCCACTACTGTGCGGGCCTGTTGCCCCCGGACCTATGCTCCGGGGATAAGCAAGCCCACGGTTTCCATGTGATGGGTGTGCGGGTACAGGTCGAACGCCCGCAGTTCCGCCAGCTGCCAGCCACCCCGCTGGAAGTAACCCAAATCACGCGCAAACGATGCCGGATCGCATGACACATAGGCAATTGCACGGGGGCCGCTCTCCATGAGCTGCCGAACCACCGCCTTGCCCGCCCCTGCCCGGGGCGGGTCCAGGACGAGGGCATCAAAGTTCCTTTGCCGTTGGTGGAGTACGCGCTCGACGCGCCCCTGCACGATTTCCACGTGGCTTTGGCCATGGAGGTTCTTCTTCGCGTCGCGGCTCGTTCCCGGCGAACCCTCCACCGAAAGCACCGAACCGGTAATTCCCACTGCATCAGCCAGGGGTGCCGTGAACAGCCCCGCGCCGGCATAGAGGTCCGCGACGACGGCACCGGGCTGGAGGTAGCCCCCGCCCGAGAGGTAGTCGCTGACCGCATTGACCAACGTGGCGGGTGCATCCTTGTGGATTTGCCAGAACCCCTCCCCCGTCACCCGGTATTCGTGGCCCGCCGCCGATTCCTGCACCCAGGTCCTGCCGCGGAGCCGCACCACCTGTCCGTTGGGTTCGAAGCCGGCAACCGACACGTCCTCCGGCAAGGCGGACGCTATGGAGTGCAGGCGCTTGGGGCTTGTCCCTTCGCGTGGAGCCAAGAGCACCAGGGGCCTCGAACCGTTGGCAGGCGCGGCGACTTCCACGCGCTCGATCCCGGTCAGGTCCACCTCCCACAACCGCAGCTGGTTGATGCCGGGGTGGGCCAGCGGCATCTCCCGCACCGGAACCACAACGTCCGAACGGTGGGCGTGCATACCCAGCCGGCCGTTGTCCGTGACCGCAAAGGCGGCACGCGTACGCCAGCCGAGGCCGCCGTCGTCGTCGTTTCCCACAGCCTCGACAGGCACGGACAGTTCCACTCCCGCCAACCGTTTCAACTGTTCGGCGAGAACCTCGGACTTGAGGGAGCGTTGCCGCTCCAAGGCAATGTGCCCGAGCTCAGCGCCGCCCACGGGCGGACCGCCGCGCCGCCAGGCGGAGGGTGAATCGGCGTTCTTCCAGATGTGCGGCACGCGGTCGGGTGAAGGTTCCAGGACGTCGACGACGTCGGCACGCCAGAAACGCGATTCCGCATCGGAGTCGGTAAGCCGGATACGTGCCTTTTCGCCGGGTATCCCGTGGCGGACGAAGATGACGCGCCCATCATGCCGTGCCACGAAGTGGCCCCCGTGGGCAATAGGACCGATGTCCACCACCAGTTCTGTACCTGGAGTGCCCTGGTTGCCCGCTTCGTGGGACCGGGTGGAAGTTTCCTTGGGGGTCATTGGTTATCCTGCAGTGCCTTTGCTTCTTCGGAGGACTTCAGCTGCCAGGGAACGCTGGCGACCATGACGCCGGGTTCGAAGTGGAGCCGCGTCTTGATTCTCAGTGCGGTTTGGTTATGGACCAGCTGTTCCCACCACTTGCCCACCACATATTCGGGGATGTACACCACGATCAGGTCCCGCGGAGAGTCTTTCCGCATGTTCTTGATGTATTCCATGATGGGCGTTACCGTCTCGCGGTACGGACTGGCGAGGACAGTCAAGGGTACGGGAATTTCCAGCTTCTCCCAATCCCGGACCGTATGCTCAGTCTCTTCTGCGTTGATGTCCACCGTGATGGCGTCCAGGCGGGAAGGACGGGATGCACGGGCATAGGCAAGCGCACGAAGCACCGGTTTGCGGACATGGGAGACCAGCAGGACTGCGTGCACCCGTGTGGGCAGTGCTCGGGGCGAAGAGTCTTCGTCGACGGCCAGTTCCTTGGCGACGTTGTCATAGTGGGCCCGGATGCTCCACATGATCAGGAACAGGATGAACATGGCCAGGAGGGCGATCCACGCGCCCTGTTCGAACTTGGTGATCAACACGATCACCAGCACCAGCGCGGTCATGCCGAAGCCCACCATGTTGATGGTGCGTGATTTGATCATCCTCCGCCGCAGGGCTTTGTCCCGGACGAGTTTCAACTCGCGGCCCCAGTGCCGGACCATGCCCAGCTGGCTCGCCGTAAACGAGATGAACACGCCCACGATGTACAACTGGATGAGCTTGGTGACATCGGCATCGAACGAAAGGATCAGCACCAACGCGCCCGCGGCCAATGCCAGGACGCCGTTGCTGAACGCCAGCCTGTCGCCGCGCGTGCGGAGCTGCCTGGGGAGGTAGCCGTCCTGGGCGAGGATCGAACCAAGGACCGGAAAGCCGTTGAAGGCGGTATTGGAGGCAAACACCAGGATGATGCCGGTGGCTGCAACCACAATGTAGAACGGAATCGACCCGGCGCCGAAGATCGTGTCTGCGATCTGGCTGATGGCAGGGTTCTGGATGTATCCCTCAGGGAGGGGCTTGCCGTCCACCAGGAACTCGGTTGCAGGGTCCAGGACGATGTGCACCTTGGTGGCATTGGCCAAATAAAGGATGCCGGCCAGCATGGCGGCTGCGATGGCCCCCAGCAACAGCAGCGTGGTGGCTGCGTTCTTGCTCTTTGGCTTCTGGAAGTTGGGCACGCCGTTGCTGATGGCCTCGACGCCGGTCAGCGCAGCCGCACCGGAGGAGAACGCACGCAGGAGCAGGAAGGCGCCGGCGAGGCCCACCAGGCCTTCGTCGAATCCGGGCTGCGGAACAATCGTGAAGTTGGCTGAGGGAGCCTCGCCCAGCTGCCCGGTCAGCGCCTGGAAGATGCCAACCACCGTCATGCCCAGGATGGAGGCCATGAAGATGTAGGTCGGCACGGCAAAGACGCTGCCGGCCTCCTTGACGCCGCGCAGGTTCACCAAGGCAAGGACCACGACGCCGACACTCGCAATGAGGGCCTGCTGGCCGTGCAGTGAAGGGATGGCAGTGGTTAGGTAAGTGGCCGCCGATGACATGGACACGGCAACCGTGAGGACATAGTCCACCAACAGTGCCGAAGCCACGGTGAGTCCCGCATAATTGCCCAGGTTGACATTGGCGATCTCGTAGTCGCCGCCACCGGACGGGTAGGCGTGGACGTTCTGCCGGTAGGAAGCAACCACCGTGAGCAAGACCACCATGACGGCGAGTCCCACCAGCGGCGAAAAGGCAACGGCACTGACCCCGGCCAGGGCGAGGGTCAGAAGGATCTCATCCGGCGCGTAGGCCACGGAAGAAAGCGCATCCGAGGCGAAGACCGGCAGCGCAATGCGTTTGGGCAGCAAGGTGTGGGACAAGCGGTCATTCCGGACCGGCCGACCCACCAATACCCGCTTGGCCGCATTCAGTATTGTCAGCACTCCGCAAAGCTACTCTGAATCCCCGGCGATGTCATGACGGGAAACCCCGGCGGTGTCATGACTGCGGTAACGTCAACGCGACGTTCGCACCGGTAAAGTCATACGGAGCGGTTCGGATACATCAAAAGGAGACACGGTGGCGCACTTCGTGATCATGGGTTGTGGCCGTGTTGGCGCAACCTTGGCACACACCTTGGAAGACTCCGGCCACTCGGTGGCCATCATTGACCAGGACGAGCGGGCCTTCCGCCGCCTCCGCAACACTTTTACCGGCCGCAAAGTAACGGGCGTCGGCTTCGACCGCGATACCCTCAAGCAAGCCGGCGTTGAAGAGGCCTACGCATTCGCGGCCGTTTCCAGCGGCGATAACTCCAACATCCTGGCCACCCGCGTGGCACGGGAAACGTTCCACGTCGCGCACGTTGTGGCCCGCATCTACGACCCCGGCCGCGCGGAAATCTACCAGCGCCTTGGCATCCCCACCGTGGCGGCGGTGCGGTGGAGCGCGGACCAGGTCCTGCGCCGCATCCTCCCCGAGCAACACCTTGCCGGTGACTACCGGGAACCGTCCGGCCGGCTGGTGCTGGCCGAAGTGGACCTCCACGACGGTTGGATAGGCCAGAACCTCGCCGCCATTGAGGCTGCAGCCGGCATCCGGATCGCGTTTCTCACCCGGTTCGGGGAAGGCCTCCTTCCCGGGCCCGGAACGTCCTACCAGGAGGGTGACACCGTCCACGCGATGATCAGCGTTGACAGGACAACCGAGATCAGCCGTGTCCTCGCCAAAGCACCTGCCAAGGAGTCGTAGTGAAAGTTGTCATCGTCGGCGCCGGTAGCGTTGGATCCTCCATTGCGCGCGAACTCCTGGCCCACAACCACCAAATACTCCTCATCGACCTGAAACCCGAGGTCATCGGCCGCAGCGGACTCCGCGGTGCCCGATGGCTGGTGGGCGATGCCTGCGAACTCAGCACCCTGCAGGACGCCAAACTGGAGGACGCCGACGTCGTGGTTTCCGCCACCGGCGACGACAAGGTGAACCTGGTGGTTTCCCTGCTCGCCAAGACCGAATTCGGCGTGGGACGAACCGTCGGCCGGGTCAACAATCCCAAGAACGACTGGATGTTCAACGACTCCTGGGGCGTGGACGTCGCAGTCAATACTCCGCAATTGATGACGGCGCTGGTTGAAGAGGCCGTGGAGATCGGGGACATCGTCCGGCTCCTGACGCTGCAGACGGGCGTGGCGTCGATCGTCGAGTTCACCGTGCCGCATGACTCGCACATCATCGGCAGCACGGTGGGAGACATCGAATGGCCGGAGGATGCCACCCTGGTGGCCATCCTCCGCGATCAAGCCCCCATCACGCCGAGCCGCGACGACGTCCTGGACGGCGGCGACGAGCTCTTCTTCGTCACCACGATCGCGGCTGAAGACGGGCTGCGCGCGCTGCTCTCCCCGGGGTCAACGGACGGCAGCGACCATCGCGAGGGAGCAGTTCCGGTCCCGGATCAGTCCGTGGAGGATGACGGGTTCGACGGCTGAGGCGCAGGCTTGGTGACCAGCCAGGCAACCCACAGTCCCAAAATGTACAGCGGCGCGCCCATGAGGAGCCTCGTGGTGGCAAGCGCGGTCAGCCCTTCCTCACCCATGAGGTACAGCGGAACCTGCACTATAAGGCGCAGGGCCAGGACGGCCACCACAATCCATGTGCCCAGCTGATAGACCCGCAGGCGTTCGGGGTCCTTGCGCCAGTCCAGCCCTTCGTTCCGGACAAAGCCGAACAGCAGCCCGGCGAGGGGCCATTTGAGGATGATGGACAGGACCATGCCCGCTATGTAAGCGGCATTGGTCAGGAAGCCCAGGACATAGAAGTCTTCGGCCTTGCCGGTGCTGTTGGCCAGCCACGCGGAAATACCGACGCCGACCACGCCGGCCAGCGCTTGGGTCAACGGCCGCTTTTGTACCAACCGCACCACCGTGAAGACGGCGGCAGCAGCAAGGGCGCCGACCAAGGAGAGGGTCAGGTCCCGGGTAATGGTAAAAGCCACCAGGAAGACCAAGCCGGGCAGGATACTTTCGGCAATTCCTTGGATTCCGCCGGCCGACTTCAGCATGTCAACATGGCCGGCGCTGTTGCGGTGCAGGCCCGCTTTTTTGGCGTAGCCCGCTGCAAGGTCCGCCACAGTAGGATTTGCGGTTCCGGGTTCAGGGGCAACCCGCCGATGATCTGCAGCCTGGCCGGCCGGAGTGCCTTCGGAGGGCGGCTGTGGCGGGTTGCCGTCTTTGGGATCGGATCCGTTGGCCACGGTCATTGGTTCTCCTGACGGGAAAGTATTTCGTACCGGGGGTTGAACATGGTGGGAAGCCCGCCGACCGGGGCCACCATGCCGTTCAAACGCAGCTGGACCCCGGCTTCGATGCCGGGCACCCGGGTGCGGCCCAACCACACGACGCGCAGCCGCTGGTAGGACTTCCGGGAACTGCCGCCCCTGCCCGCCAACAATGAGCCATGCTCCAGCGCATCAACCACGATTGCGGAGAAGAACGGTTGCTCGCTGGGCGGCTGATGGGTGACGGACTCAATAAAGCCCGTACAGGTGGCCCTGCCGCGGACCGGCAAGTCCTTAATGCCCTGACCGGAAGGCCCGGAGCGGCCTTCCCGGGCGGGCAGCCCTGGTGATTCAGCCAATCTGGGTGATCTCCGGGCCCCGTTCCGGACGCTGGACTCCGGGTCCGCCCTGGGGCGCCGGCGGTTGGGCCGCGGCATCCTTGGGCAGGCGCAACTGGAGCAGTTCCCTTGGCGGCATCGGGTTTCCACCGCGGACCACCACCACCTGGCGGAAGAGATCCTCCAGCGGGGCAGCAGCCTCGCGCTCCAGGGCCGCAGCTCCGCCAAGAACGCCCCGAAGGAACCAGCGCGGGCCGTCCACACCCATGAAGCGGGCAGCACGGTATCCGCGGCTGCCATCGGCAGCTTCGGCGGGAAGCTTGGCGACCAGTTCGATTCCGAAAGCGCCTTCGATCTCTTCCGATTCACCGCCCTGGCTGGCCACGGACTGGCTGATCTGCTCCCGGATCTCCTCCCAGAGGCCCTCGGAGCGTGGCGCGGCAAACGCCTGGAGCTGGAGGCTCGAACCGCCCAGGTCCATGGTGACTGCCACCACGCGCTGCGTGGCTTCCTCCACCTCGAGCCGCAACTGCAGGCCTTCGGTGGGAGCGATCAGGAGGGCGCCCAGGTCTACGTAGCCGTCGCGGTCCTCCACTTCGTCGATGTCCCACGGGCCCTTGCTCTGGCGGAGGTCGCCCTTGCCGGGTTCTCCCGCTGCGGAGCCGCCGGTGCTTTCCAGCTCGGAGTCTGCGGATTCAGGCCGGTCAGCCTTGGACTTCTTGCGCCCAAAAACCATGTGGGTTGTCTCCTTAGTAGTGGTCTATCCCCCAGTAAACCGCAACCGCGTCAAAGTTCGGCAATGCCGGAGGGGCTGCTCTTTCACGCGTGAAATGTATGCCTTGGCGGGTCGCCTGCCCCGGATCAGGCGACGGGCGTGGCGAAGCCTCCGGTGGAACCGAAGCCACCGGCACCCCGTGCCGACCCGCTCAGTTCGTCGACGGCCACGAAGCGCGCGTACTCGACGCGCTGGATCACCATTTGGGCAATTCTATCGCCGCGCTTCAGTTCGATGGCCTTGTGCTGGTCCGTGTTCAGGAGCGTCACGGCGATTTCGCCACGGTAGCCTGCGTCCACGGTGCCGGGAGCGTTGACGACGGTCAGACCGTGCTTGGTGGCCAATCCGGAACGGGGGTGGATCAGCGCCACGAAGCCGTCGGGCAGGGCAATGGAAACGCCGGTGGGAACCAGCTTCCGTTCCCCCGGTGCAAGATATACGTCTTCACGGGCGCGGAGGTCGGCGCCGGCATCACCGGGGTGGGCGTAGGACGGTGCTTCGAGTCCTTCGTCAAGCATCTTCAACCGGACCTCGAGCGTAGGAGCTCCATACGTCCCATGGTTGTCGGTTCCCGCCCCGCTTGCGCCGGCGTCTGTGCTGAATACTGCGGTCTCGTTGCTCACAGTCGTCCATTCTACGTGGGTCCACGCCGACGGATAAGCTGGGTGCATGCCTACGCCTGACCAGTCCGCCTCCATGCCTGCCCGGAGCGCTTCTTCGGCGCCGGAGTTCCTCTTCAAGGAAAAACTCTGGCCCTCACCATGGATCTGGGTCATCTCCGTGGGGCTTTCGGGTGCGGGAATCCTGATGTTCTCCCCCATCAGCGCTGCCGCCGGCATCATCGCCGCACTGGTCCTGCTCACGATCATCACCACGCTGCTGATCCTGTCGACGCCCACTATCACCGTGTCCGGCACCAACCTGCGCGTCGGGCGGGCCAGCATCGAGCGCAAGTTCGTCGGGACCGTTGAATCCTTCCGGGGCGCCGAAGCCACCGCCGAGCGCGGCCCGCGCCTGAACGGACTCGCCTTTATGTGCTTCCGGGGCTGGATCGATCCCGTGGTGAAGATCCAGATCACCGATCCGGCCGACCGGACCCCCTATTGGCTCACGTCGTCACGCAGGCCGGAAGAACTGGTGGCTGCCCTGACCGAAACCGGGCCCCTGACCGAAACCCGGGAACAGCGCCCTTAGCCCTCGCACTCCGTGCAGTAGAGGTGCCCGTTGCGCTCCGCAGCAATCTGTGAACGGTGCTTCACCAAGAAGCAGTTGAAGCACGTGAATTCGTCCGCCTGCGGCGGCATCACCTGGATGAGCAGTTCTTCGCCGGAAAGGTCCGCTCCGGGGAGTTCGAAGCCCTCGGCCAGTTCAGTCTCGTCGACATCCACCGCCGAGGATTGTTTTCCCGGCTGACGCGTCTTGAGCTCCTCAATGGAGTCCTCGCTGACGTCTTCCTCGGTCTTCCGAGGGGCATCGTAGTCCGTGGCCATGGTCCTTCTTCGTCCTTAATACAGGCAGTGGTTTGGACCGGGCGGTTCGCTGGGCGGCACGCCCGGATGTTCACATGTAACGCCGGGCACCGCGTTTTTGTGCCCGATTATCGGCCAGATTTTCCTCCTCCCGGCAGGCTTTGTCCATAGGGTCCGCAACCGGTCCGAGCACCCGGAAAAACGGCGCACTTCGCCGCCAAGATCGACGCATGGGCCGCCAATATCACCGCTTTGAGCGCCAATATCACGGCACGCCCTTTCTCCTAACAGGAAAAGGCCTGCTCGGGTGGCAGAGTTTCGAATGTCAGTTATGCCATGTGGTGGAGGGTGTTATGCAGGATCTACGGCTGGTAGGCGTCCACGACGACGGCGGGCATCTGCTCCTTAGCGGACCCGGCGGTGCGATGTTCCAGCTTCCGATCGACGAGGCCTTGCGTGCCGCGGCGAGCCGGACCCCTGCCCAGGTTGCCGCGCGGGCATCGATCACTCCCGTGGCCATGTCGCCCCGGGACATCCAGGCCCGGATCCGCAGCGGCGCCACCGCAGCGGAGGTCGCCGAACTTTCCGGCCTCCCCCTGGCCAACGTCCAGCGGTACGAAGGCCCTGTCCTCGCTGAGCGTGACTACGTGGCCCAGCAAGCCCGCAAGGTTGAAGTCGCTTCCCCGGTACCCGGCCACGACGCTTACCGCACTGCCTTCGGGGACAACCCCGCCACCCTTGAAGAGATGGTCGGACACCGGCTGTCGGCACACGGCATCGACCCCTCGACCGTTGAATGGGATTCCTGGCGCCGGGCAGACGGCTCATGGACCGTCGTCGCGCGCTTTGAAGCCGTACCGGCCGCGGCCGGCAGCATCGGCGAGGAACCGCCGGCCATGTGGACTTTCAGTCCACAACGGAAGGCACTGCAAAACGCCAACCGTTGGGCACAGCAACTCAGCGAGCTTGAGCCTCTTGATGGCCCCGTCCCGGCCCGTCGCCTGACGGCGGTTTCGGACCGTCCTTTCGACTTCGAAGCCGATGCCCATGCAGCCAGCCGCGCCGCTGCCAAGGACTCGGACAACCTCCTGGAAATGTTGCGCTCCCGCCGGGGACAACGCCTGGGCGTGGACGAGGACGCTGACGACGCCCTGGCCGCCCTGCTCAGCAACGTCCCCGCAGCCCATCCACGGCCCGAAGCAGACGGATCCGCGCAGGACACCGGCCAGGACCCCGCCGTCGAAATCCCCGCGGACGCTCCCGCGGCAAATAAGGACAACCGCCAGTCAATGCTGAGCAGGCTCAGCCTCGCACCGCGGCATTCCGACTCCGACGACGCCGAAGATTCCCTCCGGCTGCACGACGGCGTCAGTACGGAAACCCGCGAAATCACCGTGGTTGCCGGCCCCCTTCGTCCTGTGGCCCCTTTGGAGGGTCGCAAGACCCCAAGCGAGCCGCACCCTGAAGAGGAAGCCAAGGACAGTGGCAAGCCTGCTGCTCCGGTGAAGCGCCCCGGCCTGGATGAGCTGTTGGGTGGATCGGCCTCTGCGGAAAGCCGGACCTCACGCGTGCAGACGGCAACAGAGCACCAGGACACCGAGGCGAAGGAACGCCCTGGAGCAAAAGGCGACGAAGCACCCGTGGAACGGCAGCCCTCACGCCCCAAGCGCTCCAGCATCCCCAGCTGGGACGAGATCGTGTTTGGTGCCCGCGGCGACTAAGCGTGGCGACTAAGCCCGTATGTCGCCCGCGCCGGGCCACAGGCACGCGTCGACGTCGAACGGCAACGTCTGGTCGGAGCCGGCCATGAGGTTGGCACCATGGGCCGTAACCCTCCGCATGTAGTGCCGCCGGCACAGGGTCTCGTACCCCACCAGGCCAGCGGGTTCCGCGTCGCTCCCGCTGGAAGCGACGTCGCCTACCATCACCTGTTCGCCTTCCACCACCATGATGCCGTTGACGGTCCTGGCGTTCTGGGTAGCACGGCGGCCGCACCAGCAGAGAGCCTCTACCTGCAGGACCTGGACCCTGTCGGCAAGCTCGATCAGCCGCTGGGACCCGGGAAACAGCTTGGTCCGGAAATCGGCGGTGATGCCGAACGCGAAGACGTCCACGTCCATCTCGTCCACGAGGCGCGCCAATTGCTCCACTTGGGCGGGGGCATAGAACTGGGCTTCATCACAGATGAGGTAGTCGACGCGCAGCCCGCTGGTTCTGCGGACTACTACCTCGTCCCAGAAGTCTGTGCTGCCGTGCACTTCAACGGCATCCGTCTGCAGGCCGAGCCTGCTGGAGATGGTGGAGTCCCCGGCGCGGTCATTGCAGCTGAACCTCACCCCTCCCCTGCCCCTGGCCCGGTGGTTGTAATCCATTTGCAGGGCGAGCGTGGATTTTCCGCAGTCCATCGTTCCGGAGAAGAAAACCAGCTCAGCCACGGGCGCCTTTTCTGCCGGTCGCCGTAAAGCAAAGGAACGGGACTTCCCTTTCGGCTTTGGTCAGGGAACCATGCTGGCCCACGACTTCCATGGCGGCAGGGCGCACGCGCCGGGCATCGTAAAGCGCGAGGGTGTCCCGGGCCGCGATCATGACATCACCGATCCGGGGAGCAACCTGGGGCTGGACCTCGCCGAAGAGCCCGGCCGCTATGGCCTGCTCGCGGGTGAATACCCATACGCGCTCCCCGAAGCGCTTCCGCCAGGCAGCGATGAGGTCTTCCTTTACGGTATTCCCGGCGTCCGGTTCGAGGTAGAGATGGACCATGCGGGGTTCGCCGGCTGTGTGCCGGACACCTGCCACCAGCGCGGGATCCGCGGAATAGTCCAGGCGCTGCGACTCCGGGACGTCAAGCATCCCGTGGTCTCCCGTGACCACAATGGTGGTACCGGCCGGCAGGGACGCCGACAGCCGCTTCACGGTGGCGTCGAGTTCTTCGAGCTGATGTTCCCACCGTGCGGACTGGCAGCCGTAGCGGTGGCCTGCCTTGTCCAGTTCATTGACGTAGAAATACATCAGGGAGCGGGGGCTGCCGGACATTGCCTCGCCTGCGGACGCGGTGCGTGCATGCAAGGTGGTCCCGCCGACGAAGCGGCTGCCCCGCAAAGCGGCCTGCGTCATGGGTGAGTTGCCAAACTGGGGCAGGCTCACCGTAACGACGTCGACCTCGTTGGCCACTTGCTCAAAAACCGTGCGGTGCGGCTGCCAAACAGCGGGATCAACCAGGGCATCCCAGTTGCCCAGCAAATTGACAACCTTGTCCTGGGCCGGGTCCAGGACGTCGTACCCAACCATCCCGTGGTGTCCCGCCGGCCTGCCTGTGCCCAGGCTGGCCAGCGATGCTGCCGTGGTGCTGGGAAAGGCCGCGTCAATCCAGGTTGGGACGCTCCCTTGGCCGCCCGCGACGACTGAGCGGAGGAAGGGCGTGTGTGAAGCCTTCTGTTTCAGGAGCCCGCGGCCCAAGCCGTCCGCCAGGACCACGCAAACCCGGTCCGCCGCGGGAAGCTTGAGGTGGTTGCTGAACCCCGGAAGGCCCAGGCTTGCCGCCGCGCTGGTGAAGACTTCCGCTATGGATTTACTGCCAAAAAGGGGCGGTGAGGGAAGATCGGGCGCCGCAAGGGGATCGGGTTGGGCAGCCACGCTCAACGCTGGTGCCCGCGGCTTAGCCGGTTGCTGAAGACACCTGAGCGTGGCCGCGGAGCGGGGATGCCGGCGTGCGGAACCGGTGTTTGCTGGCCTGTATTGACAGCGCGCAAAGCCCTCGCGAAAACTTTCGCGTCCTGGACTGCCTGGAGCCCGTCGGCCTCTGCACTGATGCGCAAGACAATGTCCTCCTGGGCGATGGTGCCCGTGTAGCCGTGGTCCGCTTCGCACTGCGGATCACCGCAACTGGCCGGCCCCATGTCCAATCGCTGTCCGCCGGACCAGGCGATGGACACGGTCAGTTCCCGCACGGGGTCCGACGGTTTGTAGTCCTGCGGCTGGGCGTAGATGTAGCTCAGCACCACGGACCGGATTTGCGCCACGGGCACGGACTCGGTGGAAATCTGCGCAACAATCTGCTCACCGGCTTCGTCCAGCTGCTGGTCGTCCACATGGGTGATGACCAGCATGTCCTCGGTGAGCACCAGAACGGTGATGTGGCGCCTGACCTCGGCACGGTCGAAATGGGTTTCCAAGTGCACCAGGTGGGACAGGCAGTCCCTGCCATCCAGGGCGTCGTTCACGACGTCGGCCACAAGGCGGGGGTAGAAGCCCGCCTGCTGCAGCGCCTGGTCCAGGCTTTGTCCCTGTGAGCTGTGGTTATGCCCGGAATGGTGGCCGGTATTGGACGGACGGGACTGAGGCGTCGGGGACTGGGTGCTCATTCCCCCATTTTCACAGATCGCCTAAGGACTTCCTAACCGTTGTCCCCACCCCCCTGGGCCCGCGCGTCTACCCGCGCATCAGGCAGCAGTCAGCCCCGCATCGCCCGGCGGGCACTGTCAGTGCGTTGGGCCGCGTTGGCGATCCACACATCGGCACCGAGGATGGTGGCACCTGTTGGGCCTGCAAGTACCGGGTTGAGCTCAACCAACGCGATCCCGGGATGGTCGTCCTTCAGCTTGGCCAGGCGGGCGGCGATGTCTTCCAACGCGCCCACGTCCACAGGGGGCAGGCCTTGGTAGCCGAAGAGTTTCCGGGAGGCCCGCGGGGACCGGATGATGTCATGGAGGTCGGCGGCGGACAACGGGGGCACCCGGTGGGCCCAGTCTTCCAGGAGGTTCACCGCATCACCGGCCAATCCGAAAGACAGCACCGGACCAAGCAAGGGATCTTCCATGGCCCGGAAGGTGCACGCCTGGCCGACCGGCGCCATGGCCTGTAGTTCCAGGGACGGCGATCCATAGGGCTTCAAAGCCCGGTGCATCTGGTCGATGTTCTGGCGGAGCGAGGCAGCGTCCTGGATGTCCAACCGGACGCCGCCGAGGTCCAGCCTGTGCCTTAGTGCCGGATCGGTCGTCTTGAGGACCACCGGCCAGCCGATCGATTCGGCTGCTGCCACGGCCTCCTCCGGCGTGCCAAAGCCGAATGTGGGCACAACGTTGATGCCGTAGCCGGAAAGCAGCGTCGCGGCAGCACCGGCGTCGAGCTTCCTCAGCTTTTCGCCTGTGACCCCTGACAGCATCGCGGCCAGTGTTTCCCGGGTCCCATCGGCATCGCACCCCTCGGGCTCGGCGAACAGGCCATGGTCCCTGCCCACCCACTGGGCATATTCGACGATGGCTGCCAGCGCTGCCACAGCCGAGCCCGAATTGGAGTAGCAAGGGAGCTGGGGCTTGCCGGGCCCGCCCACCAAGCCTTCCACATGGATGGAGGCGTCAAGGATTCCGGAGAACGCCGCGACCACAGGTTTGCCTGCCTCTTCGGCGCACTCCGCCAGGACACCGGCCAATGCTTCCACCGTTAATCCCCGCGCAGGCAGCAGCGCGGCCACCAGGGCATTGACGTGGTCGTCCGCCAGGACCTCCCGCACCCGCTCCCGGAAAGCCGGCAGCGCAACGGACATTCCGGCGTCGAGATCCACGTCCGTCACCGTCCGGACAATGTCCAGTCCGGCCGGAACGGCGGTATCGGCCACCACGGTGGCCAGCGCAACCGAGTTGGAAAAGACCGCCACTCCGGGACCGTTGGGAAGGGGCTGCGTGGAGACCACCTGGGCAATGTCCATCAGCTGTTCGATCGTGTCCACCCGGATGACGCCTGCCTGGCGCATCATGGCATCCAACGCGGCCGAGGGCGCCTGCGTCGTACGCACCTCATGACCCGGCGGGAGGCGGAGCCCGGTGACGTCCGACTTGGCGACGATCACCGGCTTGCTGCGGGACAACCGACGGGCCAGCCGGGAAAACTTGCGCGGATTGCCGATTGACTCGAGGTACAAGCCGACGGCGGAGGTATCGGGATCGTCTTCCCAGTACTGCATGGCGTCATTGCCGGAGACGTCGGCGCGGTTCCCCGCGGAAAGGAAGGAGGATATTCCGAGCCGCCTGCGGCTCGCCGCCGCGTACACGGCCACCCCGACTGCGGCCGACTGCGTGAACAGGCCCAAGCCGCCCCTTGGCGGCATGGACGGCGCCATGGACGCGTTGAGGGAAACGTCCGGGTTCGTGTTGAGCATTCCGAGGGATTCCGGACCGACCACGCGCATGCCGTTCGCCCTGGCCTGCCGGACCAGCTCGTGCTGCCGCGCGAGGCCCCGTTCGCCGTCGTCGGCGAAGCCTGCCGTGGCCACGACGAGCCCTTTGACGCCGGCGGCAGCGCAATCCGCCACCACTGCGGGCACTTCCTCGTAGGGCACGGCGATGATGGCCAGCTGCACCGGGTCGGGAATCTCGGACAGCTTGCCGAATGACAGCATGCCCGCCAGTTCGAATGCTTCCGGGTTCACCGCATAAACCGGGCCCTTGAAGCCGCCCTCGATGATGTGCTCCAGCAGTTGGTAGCCGACTGTTCCCCACTTGCGGCTGGCACCGATGACAGCCACCGACGACGGCGCCAGCAAGTCGCGGACGCTGCGCGCCTCCGCGCGGTGCTCGCGGGACTCCATGACGGCCCGGGATTTTTCGGTCGGATCGATGTTGAATTCGACGCTGACCACGCCATCGTCGAACTGCCGCGTGAGGTCGTACCCGGCGTCGGCGAAGACCATGAGCATCTTCCGGTTTTCCGGGAGGACCTCGGCGGTGAACCGCCGGATGCCGTTCTCCCGTGCGGCCACTGCAAGGTGCTCCAGGAGGATGGAACCAATTCCCCGGCCTTGGTGCTTATCCGAGATGTTGAAGGCCACCTCCGCTTCTGCGGGATCATCGAGCCGGTCGTAGCGGCCCACGCCCATGATTTCTCCACCGATGGTGATGACGAATGCCACACGATTGACGTGGTCGACTTCGGTGAAACGCCGGACTTCCTTGCCGGAGAGCTTGGGCTTGAAGGAGAAGAACCTCATATAGATGGAGGCCTGTGACTGGCCGGCGTGGAATGACTGGAGTGCATCCGCGTCCTCGGGCCGAATAGGACGAAGGTGGGCGGTTCCGCCGTCGCGCAGGACGACATCGGCCTCCCAATATTCCGGATAAATGCCGGCCCCGGGCTGATCCACCATAGGCTTAGCCTAGCTAAAACATCCGCAGTACACGTTTAAGGATCCACCTGCCCCATGGCCCGCAGCCAAACTTCCGCACGCAAAGGCGAGCCGCTCGGCGATTTCACCGAGACGATCGTCGACATTGACGTCACTTCCGAGATGGAGGGCTCCTTCCTGGAGTACGCCTACTCGGTCATCTACTCGCGGGCCCTTCCCGACGCCCGCGACGGACTCAAGCCCGTACAGCGGCGCATCCTCTACATGATGGCCGACATGGGCCTCCGCCCCGACCGCGGCCACGTCAAGAGCGCACGCGTGGTGGGTGAAGTCATGGGCAAGCTGCACCCGCACGGCGACGCGGCCATCTACGACGCCATGGTGCGCATGGCGCAGGACTTCTCGCTCCGGCTCCCCCTGATCGACGGCCACGGCAACTTTGGCTCGCTCGACGACGGCCCGGCGGCTCCCCGCTACACGGAAGCCCGGCTCGCGGCTGCGGCCCTGACCATGACCGACCACCTCGACGAGAACGTGGTGGACTTCGTTCCCAACTACGACAACCAGCTGACGCAGCCGGAAGTTCTTCCGGCGGCCTTCCCCAACCTGCTGGTGAACGGCACCACGGGCATCGCGGTGGGCATGGCCACCAACATGGCCCCGCACAACCTGGTGGAAGTGATCGCGGCTGCCCGCCACCTGATTGCCAATCCCGATGCCACCCTCGATGACATCATGCGGTTCATTCCCGGCCCGGACCTTCCCACAGGCGGCCGCATTGTTGGCCTGGACGGCATTCGTGATGCGTACGCCACCGGCCGCGGTTCCTTCAAGACGCGGGCCAAGGTGGAAGTGGAGCAACTCACGGCCCGCCGCACGGGCCTGGTGGTAACGGAGCTCCCCTACATGGTGGGCCCGGAGAAGGTGATCGAGCGGATCAAGGATGCCGTCAATGCCAAGAAGCTGACCGGCATCAGTGATGTGGTGGACCTGACCGACCGTAACCACGGGCTCCGCCTGGTTATCGAGTTGAAGAACGGATTCAACCCCAACGCCGTGCTGCAGCAGCTCTACCGCTACTCGCCGATGGAAGACTCGTTCGGCATCAACAACGTCACCCTCGTGGATGGACAGCCCCAGACGCTGGGGTTGGTGCAACTCCTCCAGGTCTACGTGGACCACCGCCTGGACGTCGTGCGGCGCCGGACCAGTTTCCGGCTCGGCAAGAAAAAGGACCGCCTCCACTTGGTGGAGGGCTTGCTCATTGCGATCGTGGACATCGACGAAGTCATCCAGGTCATCCGTTCTTCGGACGAAGCCGCGGCCGCGCGGGACCGTTTGATGTCCATTTACGACCTCACGGAAATCCAGGCCAACTACATCCTTGAACTGCGCCTGCGGCAGCTGACCAAGTACTCACGGATCGAGCTCGAAAAGGAACAGGAGGAGCTGCGCCGGGAGATCGAGGCCTTGGAAGCCATTCTTGGTTCCGACCAGCTCCTGCGTGAGCTCGTCTCGGGTGAGCTCGCCGACGTTGCCGATAAGTACGGGACACCCCGCAGGACTGTGCTCCTGGAATCCGAGGCGGTCTCCCCCACGGTCGCGGCGTCGATGGCTGCGCCCGGCCCCAAGGGCAAGGCAGCAGCACTGCCCCTGGAGATACCGGATGATCCCTGCTGGGCGCTGCTCAGTGTCTCCGGGCAGATCGCCCGGACCTCCAACCAGGAACCCCTGGCCGAGGCCGGTCCGCGCACCAAGCATGATGTGTTCCGCTCAGTGGTCAAGACCACCGCCCGCGGTGAAATCGGTGCCGTCACGTCCCTTGGCCGCATGCTGCGCCTCCAGGTGATGGACATGCCCGTCCTGCCGCCTGTCAACGGGCTGCCCAACCTCGCCGGGGGCGTACCGGCCAAGGAATTCATTACCCTGCTCAAGGGCGAGACGCTTGTGGCGTTCGTCCCGCTGGATGCGGTCCTGGCCATCGGCACGGTGCAGGGCGTGGTCAAGCGCGTCCAGCCCGATTACCCGTTGAACCGGGAAGACTGGGACATCATTTCCCTCAAGGACAAAGATGCCGTCCTCGCCGTCGAGCCCGCGCCGGAGGACGACACCGACCTCGTCTTCATCACCAAGCAGGCCCAGCTCCTGCGCTTCAGTGCCGCCAACGTCCGGCCGCAGGGCAGGACTGCCGGTGGCATGGCAGGCATCAAGCTTGCCGCCGGCGACGAGGTCATCCACTTCGGCGCGGTCCGCGCCGGCGATCCTGCCGCCGTCGTGGTGACCATTGCCGGCACCAACGGCGCCCTGCCGGGAACCGCGCCGGGGACCGCCAAGGTGACGGCTTTTGAGGAATACCCGGTGAAGGGCCGCGCCACTGGTGGCGTCCGCGCGCACCGGTTCCTCAAGGGCGAAGACACCCTGCTGCTTGCGTGGGCCGGGCATGGTCCGGCGAAAGCTTCCTCGGCGGCAGGCGTAGCCAGGGCCTTGCCGGTGGAGCACGGACGCCGGGACGGTTCGGGAGTCCCGCTGTCCCAGCCGGTGGAAGCAATCGGGCCGAGCATGGCCGGGGCTGAATCAGGGGACGCCGCCCACTAGGGCCCAAAGGATGCATGACTGTGGGGCCGGCACATCGCCGGTCCCACAGTCATTTCCGGCTAGCCGGTTTGGTTGATGCTAAGGATGTTCCCCTCGCTGTCCAGGAACCAGGCCGCGGCGCTGCCGTCGGGCATGGTGGCTATGCCGTTTTCCGTTTTCAGTCCAGGGAAATCGTAGTCTTCGAAGACCACTCCCTTATCACGCAACTCGGCCACTGTGGCCGCCACGTCGCTGACCATCCAGCCTATTTGCGTGTTCTTGGCCGTTCCGGCGTTCGGTGTTTGATAAACAAGGAAGCCGGTTCCGCCGCCGCACGTGTACTGAAGGTTGTCCTCCGCCTCCGGGTTGTCGGGGTCAAGACCGAGTTTCTCGCTGTAGAACGCGCGGGCCCGGTTCAGATCCTGTGCCGGGAGAACGGCAGCAACTTGTTGATCCTTGAGCATGGTTTTCTCTTTCCGGCTCTCCCCCCGGAACGAACTCTACTCCTGCGGCCACACGAAGCAATCGGCATTGGGCTTGAAATTTTCCGCACTGAAACACCCGGGGCGGGGAAGCCGCATAGACTGTCCGCATGCCGATCATTCCGGATGAAAAAGACTGGACCTGGGTAACGTCAAAGCCCTGCCCCGAGTGCGGCTTCGATCCCTCCACGGTCACCCCTGCCACCGTCCCGGGGAGCGTCCTGAACATGCTCCCCCGCTGGCGTGCCGTCCTCCGGCGAGGCGACGCCATGGTCCGTCCCGACGACCACACTTGGTCCGCGGTGGAATACGCCTGCCACGTGCGGGACGTTTTCAGCCTCTTCAGCCATCGCCTTGACCTCATGCTCACCCAGGACGGCGCGGCGTTCGACAATTGGGACCAGGATCAAGCGGCCCTCGACGGCGACTACGCCTCAGCCGACCCCGCGCAGGTTTCGGATGAACTCGTTTCGGAAGGGGAACAGGCGGCGGAGGCATTCGCCCGGGTCACCCAGGACGAATGGCAACGAACCGGAACCCGGAGCAACGGTTCGGTATTCACGGTCCTGACGTTCTCCCAATACTTCCTGCACGACGTCGTCCATCACCTTCACGACGTGGACGGCTAGGCACCTACAACTGCTTTTCCCACGTCATGCTGCGGTTCACCGGGGCATAGCCCATCCCTGTGTACAAGGCGAGCGCGCCCGTCGGATTGGCGGAGTCGACGTCAAGGGAGGCTACGTCCATGCCTGCCCCGGTGAAGCGGCGCATGGCTTCAGCCAGCAAGGCCTGGGCCAGGCCCTTGCCGCGGTAGGCACGCCGCACGCCCAGGAGTTCCGTGTACCCCTCCTTGAAGCCGCGGTCCTTTGCGGCGTCGGGGTCGTAACTGGCCAACTGGTAGGCTGCCACCTCGCCCGTGGCGGCGTCCAGGATCACTCCGCTCCAGTCATGCCGTGCCGTGGGCTCGTGCATGGTGAAATGCCACGATTCCTTGTCCCGTGGCTCACTTCCCCAGTGGTCCTGGAATGCCTCGTTGTGGGCCAGGCGGACGGACTCAAAGAGGGCCGGTTCCAGTACCTTGAACTCGAAGCCCGGGGGCACGGGGACGTCGGGCAGAGGCTGCGACAGGGGCCTGTGCATCTCGTTGAACCAGCGGACGGTGCCGTATCCCAGGCTCTCCAGGAGCCGCGCCTGGTGGCTGTGCTGTTCCTCAGTCCGGATCCGCAGGCGGGGGCGGCCAGTGGCGTGCCCGGCAGCCTTGTCCCGGTCAAAGCGTTTCCGGGTTTGTGCCTCCTGCCAGGCGATCACGGCCGTACCGATTCCGCGGCGCTGCCACTCCGGGTCAACGCAGCCCATGCCGGCTGCCTTGTCACCTTCCGGGTTCTTGGTGATGCGGCCATATGCCCTTGCCACGCCCTCGGTGTCGAGGCCGATCAAGGTATGGGTCCTGGCCTCGTTGGTGGTGGACTCCAGGATGTGGACCAGGTCGCCGGGCTTTTCGAACCAGGAGGGATGCTCGACGGCGGCCGTCCGGGCGATGAGCGCGGCCCACGTCTCCAGATGCGCGGCGGAAGCAGGCTCCCAGCGCAGCCCGGTCGCGGCGGGGTCCGGAAAGGCGTCGGCGGCAAGCTGTTGGTTGGGGACGGTCTGGGGCGGGGTCTCCTCGGGCATGGAAACAGGCTACTGACGAGTCGGGTGTCCCACCAGTTCCGCCGCGCTTTCGCTGAGGGTCTGCCGATCCGGCAGGTCAAGGCGGGCGTCGGCCGGATCGATGTCGGCCGGGTTATGGGTCACCAGAACCACGGTGATGTCCTTCAAACCCCGGCGCAGGGCAGTCATCATGGTTTCCGCGGATCCGGCGTCCAGGTGGGCCGTCGGCTCATCGAGCAGGAGGATCCGGGCACCGGTCAGGAGTGTCCGGGCCATGGCGAGCCGCTGCCGTTCGCCGCCGCTGAGGAACACGCCACCTGGCCCGATCCGCGTATCGAGTTTCCCGGGAAGGGTCTCCACGAGCGCATCCAGGCCAAAATCCGCCAGCGCCTTGTACATCTCCGCTTCGCCGGGTTTGTTGGCGGCGGGCCTGCCGAGCATAAGGTTGCCGCGGATGGTGGAGTCGAAGAGATGTGCCTCTTGGGGGCACCATGCGACGGTCCCGGACAGCCGGACAGTGCCTTCCGTGACAGGGAGGAAGCCGAGGAGCACGGACAGGAGCGTGGATTTGCCCGAGCCCGACGGTCCGGTGACCGCAAGCCACCGTCCGGGCCTGGCTTCGGCCGAGACGTTGGAGAACACCGTGGGCCCGTCGGGCCAGCGGGCGGCAATGCCGTCCAACCGGAGTCCGGCGTGAGGAAGTGGTGCGGGCGCGACCGCATTGCCGTCGTCGTGCGCTTCCCCTGCTGCTGTGCGCGGTTCAGTACCGACCTCCGGCTCCTTGTCGAGTCCTCCCGCGGCGTCGAGTGCCCCCGCGGCACTGACCCGTTGAAGGACGGCTGCAAGTGCCGGGGCCTGCCGGACGGCCGACACCACCCCGGCATAGGGCTCAACAAGCGCCAACTGCATCAGGACGATCACTGCCACAAGTTCGGGCGGGACTGCTGTTCCGGTGGCAAGGGTGCCGGTCCACAGCGCGGCAAGGGAGCATCCGAGGACGGTGACCGCCTGTCCCAGTCCCTCGGCCCAGGCGGATCGCTGCGCTGCTGTGGTGGCGGCCCGGTCCTTGTCGCGGAGAACCTTGAGCAGCGGTCCGGCTACCCGGTTGGCCGTCAGGTCGGCACGGGCGTCAAGTGCGGCGGCCACGCCACCAAGCACTTGTGACCGCAGCCTCTGCTCGGCTTTTGCGGCGTTCCTGTCTGCCAGAAGGGACAGGGCCGGGGCTGCCAACAGGCCGCAGAGCACGGCAAGGATGGTGGCCGGCAGCGCACCCGGCAGCACTATGGAGGTTGCAATGACGGCGGCCGCGCCGACTCCGATTGCGGTCAGTGGCGGGAGGACCACGCGGGGCAGGAGGTCCCGCAGCGTGTCGACGTCGTCAACGATGGCGCCCAGGACGTTGCCTCCCTGCAGCAGGCGGCGGAGGGCAAGTGCCCGGCGGGACAGCGTTCCCCAGAGAGAACCCCGCAGCGTCGTCATGGCTGCGAAGATTGCGTCGTGGGTCAGCAAACGTTCGCAATAGCGAAGGACGGCCCTGCCGATGCCGAAGAACCGCACTCCCACAATGGCGCCCAGCAGGTAGAGGATGGGGGGCTGCTGGCTGGCCCGGATGATCAGCCAGCCGGAGAGGCCGGAGAGGGCGACTGCGAAGAGCGCGGCGAGGACACCTACCGCGGCCGCGGCGGTGAACTTCCAGCCGACCGGCTTCAGGACGGCTGCGAGCGCTGTGGTTGCGGCGAAGCGTCCGGAACCACCCGCGTCAAGAGCCGGGGCGGCGGGGGCGTCGTCGATGGCTGGGCGCGGCAACTCTGCTGGGGCAACCGGCAGGCCACCGGCGTGCGTGGCGCCGATGTTCTCCGTCCCACGCTCACCGCCGGTTTGCCCGGACGACCCCAGATGCACCGTTGTGTCGGCAAGTGCCTTGGTTGCGGCGTCGTGGGCAACAAGGATCACAGTCGCTGACCCGCGTAAGGACTCTATGGTGGTGCGCACTACCGAAGCGGTCAGGGGGTCCAGGTGGGCCGTTGGCTCGTCCAGCAGCAGGATGGAAGCGCCGGACCGGAGCCGGGCCAGTCCGCGCGCCAGCGCGACGCGCCGCAACTCACCGGGGCTGAGTTCGGCGGGATGCTTGGCCGCCAGATGGCCGGCGGCCACCGCTTCGAGGATCCCGGCGACGGCGTCGTCGTCGCTCGCGCCCAGGTACAGCTCGATTTCCTCCTGCACGGAATCGCAGGCGATCACCGGATGCTGTGGCACCAGGGCGACGTCGCAGGGACCTGCGCCGGCCACTGTGCCCTGCACGCCGGCTGTGGCCCCATCCCCCACCAGTCCCGCGAGCACGCCCAGCACGGTGCTCTTTCCAGCGCCGCTGGCACCGTCCAAGGCGGTCACCATCCGTGCAGGGGCCGTAAAGGACAAGGGCCCGACGGCGGCAACGTTCCGTCCCGCGAAGCGTACGGAGAGGTCGCTGACCACAACCTCGCCGGGTGCCGCGCTGTGGGCGGGGGCATCGGAGATTCGTGTGGACCGGGGCGCGGACAGGACTTCGGTGGTCGTTTGCAACGCTTCACGGCCGTCGTCGCTGGCGTGGTGCGCTGTTCCCAGTTCCCGGAGGGGCAGGTAGCAGTCGGGGGCCAGGATCAGGGCAAGGAGGCCTGCTTCGAGGGCCATGTCACCGCCCACCAGGCGTACGCCGATGAAGACGGCTACCACGGCAACGGAAATGGTTGCGATGAGTTCAAGGGCGAGCGCGGAGAGGAACGCCGTCCGCAGCGTCACCATGGTCCGGTTGCGGTACTGTTCGGAGATTTCTTCCAGTGCTGCGCGTTGCTCGCTTGCCCGGCCCAGGCCAACCAGGACGGGCAGTCCCTTGGCGAGTTCGAGGATGTGCCCGGACAATCTGCGGAGCGTGCTTTGGGCGTCCTTGACATGGTCCTCGGTATGCCGGCCGATGAGGACCATGAACAGCGGAACCAGGGGGACGGTCAGGACGATGACCACTGCGCTGACCCAGTCCGCGAAGAGGATCCTGGTGCCCACCAGCAGGGGTATGGCTGCGCAGTTCACCAAGGCGGGCAGGTACTGCGTGTAGTAGTTGTCCAAGGCGTCCAGTCCCCTGGTCGCCAGGATGGCCAGGCCGCCGTCGTTGAGGCTGCCCGTGGTGGACCCGCCGTCGGACAGTGCCCGATCGATCAGCTGCGCCCGCAGTTCCTCTTTGACTCCCAGGGCCGCCCGGCGCGAGGCGATACCTTGACCCCAGACGGCGAGCGACCGGAGCACCGCGCCCGCCGCCCCCAGTGCCAGGCCATTCCGCCAGTCGGCACCGCCGCCGGCGAGGCCGGCCAGCATCCCGGCCACGGCCTGGGCCATGAGGACCAACGCGAGGGCTTTGAGGGCAGCAAGCAGTCCTATGCCATACAGGGCTGACCGGGTTGCCTGGCCGGAGGGAAAAGCGGGTTTCATTGGCTTCCTACGCCCCGCTCCGCGGGGACCCGGGTCCCTTGTCTCCGGCAAGCACCTTTGAGGCGATGGCCGGAAGGAAACCGTGGGCTTCAGGGATGTGGGCGGCACTGACCCTGCGGCGGAAGACCCAATAGGTCCACGCCTGGTAGGCGATCACCAGCGGCAGTCCGAAGGCCGCAACGATGCTCATCAGCCCCAGGGTGTAGTCCGAGGACGAAGCGTTGGAAATGGTCAGATCGAAAGCGGGGTCGATCGTGGACGGGATGACCACCGGGAAGGCTGCCCCGAAGATCGACGCCGTGGCGCAGAGGACGAACGCACCTGTTGCCCCGAACGCCATGCCCTCCGAGCCGGCTTTCGCCGCACGCCACGCGATTCCGACGGCGACCGCAGCCGCTGCGACGAGGACCCACGTCCACGGCTTCCCGCTGAGGAACTGTACAGCCACCATCCAGCCCAGCATGGGAAGGACCGCGAAGGGAAGCAACCGCACAAACCAGCTGCGGGCACGGTGCCGCACGTCGCCGTCGGTCTTCAACGCCAGGAACGCCAGGGCGTGGACGAGCGCAAAAGCGACTACCCCGAATCCGCCCAGCAGGGCGTGCCAGCTGAACCAGGACAGCGGCCCGCCGCTCCTGTCGCCGTTGGCATCGATCGGCAGGCCGGTGGTGGTCAACGCCAGGGCGGCGCCGATGCCGAAGGCTGCAACGAAGGATCCTATGGCTATTGCCCAGTCCCAGTTATTGCGCCACTTCTCCGTGTCCACCTTCCCGCGGTATTCGAAGGCCACGGCGCGGAAGATCAACGCCACCAGCACCAGGAGGAGCGGTACATAGAGCGTGGAGAACAGAGAGGCGTACCAGAGGGGGAAAGCTGCGAACGTAGCGCCCGCCGCCGTGAGCAGCCAGACCTCGTTCCCGTCCCAGACCGGCCCGATCGTGTTGAGCAGGACGCGGCGATCGGTGTTGTTGCGGGCGAAGAGCTTCATGAGCATGCCTACGCCAAGGTCGAATCCCTCGAGGAAGAGGTATCCGGTCCACAAGACCGCGATGGCCACGAACCAGATGGTGGGCAACAGTTCCATGTCAGGTCTCCCGTTCTAGTAGGCAAATGCCAGGACGTCGTCGGACGTGTCCGGGCCGGAGCCGCCGTCGCCCTTGCCGGAATCCGGATCGTCGTTCTTTGTCTTTGCCGCGTGCGTGAGCTCCGGCATGGCGGAGGCGACGCCGCCCCGGACGTACTTCACGAGCAGCTTGACCTCGACCACCAGCAGGACGGCGTAGATGGCAGTCAGGACCACCAGGGACGTCATCAGTTCGCCGGCTGTGACACCGGGCGAGACGGCCGCTGCGGTGAACATGAACACCTGGTCGATCCCGTTCATATCCGGGTTGGGCGCCACGACGAAGGGTTGGCGGCCCATCTCGGTGAAGATCCACCCGGCCGCGTTCGCCCCGAAGGGTGCCAAAATCCCGAAGACCGCCAGGCGCATGAGCCACTTGGATTCGGGCACCACGCCCTTGCGGGTCACCCACAGGGCAAGGAGGGCAGCCAGTGCGGCGATACCACCAAAGCCGATCATCATGCGGAAGCCCCAGTAGGTCACTTCCATGACCGGTACGTACTGGATTTCCTGGCCGGCCCGCTCGCCGTAGAGGGGGTTGTCCGGGAGGTGCGTACCGTACTTCTCCTTGTACTCGCCAAGGAGGCTGTTGACGCCTTTGACTTCGGTGGTGAAATCGCCCTTGGCGAGGAAGGAAAGGATGCCCGGAACTTCAATGACGGCAACAATGTCATCGCAGTTGCTGGCACCGAGGTTGCCCACGCTCAGCACCGAAAAACCAGTTCCGTCGTGGCAGGCAGCCTCCGCGGCCGCCATCTTCATGGGCTGCTGCTCAAACATCAGTTTTCCCTGCAGGTCACCGGTGATCGCGGTACCCGCGAAGGACACCATGGCCACCACGGCGCCGATGCGGAGCGAACGCATCCATACCGTGTAGTCGGTCTTGTCGCGGCCGGCGATGGCGGCCTCTCCGGGAACCATGGTGCCGTCCGCGCGGACGACGTCGATGCCGTCATGGCGGCGGCGCCAGAGGTGGTACCAGGCAATGCCCAGCAGGAATGCGCCGGCTACGCCGAGTGCGCCGAAGAGCGTGTGGGGGACGGCGACCAGCGCGGTGTTGTTGGTGAAGACGGCCCACGCGTCGGTCATGACGGGACGCCCGTCCACCATTTCCACGCCGACCGGGTGCTGCATCCACGAGTTGGCCACAATGATGAAGTAGGCCGAGAACACTGAACCGATCACCGCGATCCACAAGCATGCCAGGTGTACGCCGCGCTTGAGCTGCTTCCATCCGAAGATCCACAGGCCCAGGAAGGTGGATTCGACGAAGAAGGCAAGCAGGGCCTCGAGGGCCAACGGTGCGCCGAATACGTCTCCGACGAACCTGCTGTACTCGCTCCACGCCATGCCGAACTGGAATTCCTGAACGATTCCGGTGGCCACGCCCATGATGAAGTTGATCAGGAACAGCTTGCCCCAGAACTTGGTCATCCGAAGGTATTCCGGCTTGCCCGTGCGGTACCAGAGTGTCTGAATGATGGCCACCACCAGGCCGAGACCGATGGTGAGGGGCACCATCATGAAGTGATAGACGGTGGTGATTCCGAATTGCCAGCGTGCAATTTCCAAAGCTTCCATGGCTGTCCTTCGTACGGCGGCCCTTCGGGGGCCTGCATAGTTCTACGTCTCGTAGAAAACTAACTTCTACAAAGTGTAGAACAACTGGGGGCGCCTCAGTCCAATTGTTCAAGTGGCGTTGCACACCCGCAAGGGGCCGGGTCGGCACCGTGGCACGCCGATAGTTCTACTTCGCGTAGAATGAAAGACTGAAAAGCGGTAAATTTATCGTGGAATGTTGGATCATCGCTCCCCGTCGAAAGATGAGCGGGGCGCGGAAGGTAGGGACGTACACATGGCGAGTCTTGGGGAACTGGAACGGGCAGTAATGGACCTGCTCTGGGCGGGCCAAGAGGCGGCTACCGCGAACACACTGCGTGATTTGCTCGCCAAGGACTCCGAAGCCGGGGACGGTTCGGCAGGCCACCAAGGCAAGGACCTGGCGGTCACCACCGTGCTGACCGTTCTCTCCCGTCTGGAAAAGAAGGGCCTCGTGGAGCGCGAACGCGGCACCCGCCCGCACCGCTACCAGGCCGTATCCAGCCGTGCTGACCACACCGCGGAGCTGATGCACGAGGTTCTCGGTTCGGCACCGGACCGCGAAGCCGTCCTCGCCCGCTTCATCGGTTCCGTCTCGGAAAGCGAAGCTGCTGCCCTGCGCAAGATGCTCGGCTAAACTTAGCCACTATGTTCTGGACCTCATACTTCCTGGCGGTCCTGGCATTGATACTGGCGTGGCCTGTGCCCGTCCTGCTGTCGCGGGCACACTGGCCGGCACGCTCGCCCTTCACGGCCATGGTGCTGTGGCAGGCCATCGCCCTGGCAGGTGGCCTGTCCATGATCGGCGCAATGCTGGTCTACGGCCTGGAACCCATCGGCAACAACCTCCTGGCCGGGCTCAAAAGCCTTGCCGGGATGGTCCTGAACGACGAGCCCACCACTGCGCTGGGATTTTGGCACCTGTTCGCTTTGTCCGCAGCTGCGCTGCTTACTGCCCATTTGGTCTTCACCCTGTTGCTGACCTATTACAAGATCGAACGGCAGCGCCGGCGCCACAGGGAACTCCTGGCGCTCCTTGCCTCACCGTCATCCGATGGGTCAGCCACCATGGTCATCAACCACGATTCCCCCGTCGCGTACTGCCTTCCCGGCGGCGCCCGCTCGGTCACGGTCCTCTCCGACGGGCTGATGGCGGCCTTGGAACCGGACGAACTCCGGGCCGTGGTCATTCACGAGAAGGCCCATCTTTCCCAGCGCCACGACCTGTTGCTATGGGCGTTCGCCGCCTGGCGCCAGGCGCTTCCATGGTTCCCCACCACCAAGCTCGCCCAAACAGCAGTGAACTCCCTGATCGAGATGCTCGCCGACGACGTCGCCCTCAGGACCGAAAGTAAAAGCACCCTCATCAAGGCCATCGCCATCGTCTCCAGCGGCTCAACCGCTCCGGCTCCAGGGTCCGCCCTCAATGCCGACGCACTCCACACCGGAAGTGCCATCCTCGAGGGCGGCCGGGTCAGTGCCACCGGTGGAGCGGACTCGCCACGCACGACGGCGTCACGCGTCAGCCGCCTCCTCTCACCGGAGCCTCCCCTCAGCAAAGCATTGCGAAGCCTCGTCCTGGTGGCGTCCGCGCTTCTCCTGGCCGTCCCGACAGCCCTGCTGATCGTCCCCGGACTTCTCGGCTAGCTCCGCCGACCCGGCTCCCTACGCGTCGATCCGCTCGCGGTCCAGCGTGGCAGCACCGGCGATGATGAACTCCTTGCGCGGCGCCACGTCCGATCCCATCAGGAGGTCGAACACTTCCTCGGCCCGCTGGGCGCTTTCGATCCCCACTTTGCGGAGGGTGCGGTGCCTGGGATCCATGGTGGTCTCAGCCAACTGCTGGGCATCCATCTCGCCGAGGCCCTTGTAACGCTGGATGGGCTCCTTGTAGCGTTTCCCTTCCTTGGCGAGCTTGGACAACAGCACATGGAGCTCCGCCTCGGAGTAGGTATAGATCATCTCGTTGGCCTTCTGGCCCGGGTTGATGACCTCCACGCGGTGAAGCGGCGGAACCGCAGCGAAGACCCTGCCGGCTTCAACCATCGGCCTCATGTAGCGGAAGAAGAGCGTCAGCAGCAGGGTACGGATGTGGGCGCCGTCGACGTCAGCGTCGGTCATGAGGATCACCTTGCCGTAGCGGGCAGCGTCCAGGTCGAAGCTGCGGCCCGAGCCCGCACCCACCACCTGGATCAAGGCAGCACACTCGGCGTTTGACAGCATGTCTCCCACGGAGGCTTTCTGGACGTTCAGGATCTTTCCGCGGATCGGCAACAGGGCCTGGAAATCGGAGGAGCGCGCCAGCTTCGCGGTGCCCAGCGCGGAGTCGCCTTCCACGATGAAGAGTTCGGAACGGGCAACATCGTCGGTCCTGCAATCGGCGAGCTTGGTAGGCATTGACGACGTCTCCAGCGCATTCTTTCGCCGCTGCGTCTCCTTGTGGACGCGGGCCGAAATGCGCGACTTCATCTCGCTGACGATCTTTTCCAGCAGCAAAGCAGACTGCGCCTTGTCATTGCGGTTCGCCGAGCCGAGCTTCGCGGAGATTTCCTCCTCTACCACCTTGGCGACGATCGCGCGGACTGCCGAGGTGCCCAGGATTTCCTTGGTCTGGCCCTCGAATTGGGGCTCGGCCAACCTCACCGTCAGCACGGCAGTCAGTCCGGCAAGGACATCGTCCTTTTCGATCTTGTCATTGCCTGCCTTGAGCTTCCTTGCGTTCGCTTCCACGGTCTTGCGGAAGGTTTTCAGCAGGGCAGCCTCGAATCCGGCCTGGTGCGTCCCGCCCTTGGGCGTTGCAATGATGTTGACGAAGCTGCGGACAGTGGTCTCGTAGCCGATCCCCCAGCGCAGGGCGATGTCCACCTCGCAATCGCGCTCGACTTCGGCGATCTTGCTGTGGCCGTTCTCGTCCAGGACCGGAACGGTTTCCTTGAACTTGCCGGAGCCATGCAAACGCCAGACGTCCGTTACCCCGGAGTCCGAGGCGAGGAATTCAACGAACTCGGAGATACCGCCGTCGTGGTGGAAGACCTCCTCGTGCACGCCGTTCTCACCGGGTGTTCCCGCCAGCTTGCGTTCATCCCGGACGGTAATCCGCAGGCCCGGCACCAGGAAGGAAGTCTGCCGCGCCCGCGCCACGAGGTCGTCGTAGGAGAACTTCGCGTCCGGAGTGAAGATCTGGCGGTCCGCCCAATAACGCACGCGGGTTCCGGTCACCCCTCGCTTGGCCTTGCCGACGACGTCAAGGACGGATCCTTCGACGAACGGTTCGAACGGCGAGTCGGGACCGGTCTTGCTGCCGGAGTCCTGGAAGCGTCCCGGCTCACCGCGCCTGAAGGACATCTGGTACGTCTTGCTGCCGCGGTCCACTTGCACGTCGAGGCGGCTCGAGAGCGCGTTGACAACGGAAGCGCCTACGCCGTGCAGGCCGCCCGAAGCGGTGTAGGAACCGCCGCCGAACTTACCGCCGGCGTGCAGCTTGGTAAACACGACCTCGACGCCGGTCAGGCCCGTCTTCGGTTCAACGTCCACCGGAATGCCGCGGCCGTCGTCGTGGATCTCCACGGAGTTGTCCGCGTGCAGGATCACCTTGATGTCGTGGCCAAACCCGGCCAGTGCCTCATCCACCGCGTTGTCGATGATTTCCCAGAGGCAGTGCATGAGTCCCCGGGAGTCAGTGGAACCGATGTACATACCCGGACGCTTGCGGACCGCTTCCAGCCCTTCCAGGACGGAAAGATGCCGGGCGTTGTATTCAGAACTCGGTGCCACTCGCGGTGTGCTCCTTCGGGGTATAGCTCAGGGTGTTTCCAGCAGCTGTAAGCCAACGTTGGTCAAGGCAAACACTGCCCATACTAGGTTAGTCGCGCGTGGCTGCCGGACCCGCCCGCCACACCCGAACGGGCGTCGAGAGCCAAGTTACGTTACGCACATGTGATACGCGGACAGCGAAAGTGACCCATCCTTGCCATGGTTCTGCCTCGAATGCTGGTTATATGGATGTACAGAACTACTAAGGAGGCCGACATGACAACAGCAGTTGCAGACCGCACGCTAAACGCAGCTGACCGATGCGATCGTTGCGGGGCTCAAGCATATGTCCGCGTTGTACTCGAGTCCTCCGGCGGTGAGCTGCTTTTCTGCGGCCACCACGCCCGCGCAGTCGAGGCCACGCTCCGGCCCCTGACCTCCGATTGGCACGACGAGACCGAGCGCCTCAACGAGAAGGCACCTGTTCCGGTCGACTGAGGGCACCACGCCTTGGTTGCGCAGATGAGTTGAGCAGATGAAAGAGCAAGGCCCCTCCCGGCGGGAGGGGCCTTGCTTCGTTAAACACTGCCCGGCTCTTGGGCTCGGGGCCGGCACCGCACCCCTACCCGCCAACCGCACCCACTCCACGTCGACACCGCACCCCTACGCGCCGACCGCACCCGTAGCCGGGGGCGCGTGGGGCGGGTAGTGATGCGATGAGGCAGTGCCTGGAACGACATTAGCCCGGCAGGAAATTCCTGCCGGGCTGATGACCGTGCATACGGACTTAGTCCAGGTAGTCCCTGAGGACCTGCGAGCGGGAGGGGTGCCGCAGCTTGGACATCGTCTTGGATTCGATCTGGCGGATACGTTCGCGCGTGACTCCGTAGACCTTGCCGATTTCGTCTAAAGTCTTCGGCTGGCCATCAGTGAGCCCGAAGCGCATGGCGACCACGCCTGCTTCACGCTCGGAAAGCGTGTCCAGGACGGAGTGGAGCTGTTCCTGCAGGAGGGTGAAGCTCACGGCATCCGCGGGTACCACGGCTTCGGAATCCTCAATGAGGTCACCGAACTCGGAGTCTCCATCCTCGCCCAACGGGGTGTGGAGGGAGATGGGCTCGCGACCGTACTTCTGGACTTCCACGACCTTCTCAGGCGTCATGTCCAGTTCGAGGGCGAGCTCTTCCGGCGTGGGTTCGCGGCCGAGGTCCTGCAACATCTGGCGCTGGACACGTGCGAGCTTGTTGATGACTTCGACCATGTGCACCGGAATACGGATAGTGCGGGCCTGGTCGGCCATTGCACGGGTAATGGCCTGGCGGATCCACCATGTGGCGTACGTGGAGAACTTGAAGCCCTTGGTGTAGTCGAACTTCTCGACTGCACGGATGAGGCCGAGGTTGCCTTCCTGGATGAGGTCCAGGAACAGCATGCCACGGCCCGTGTAGCGCTTGGCCAGGGAGACCACAAGGCGGAGGTTTGCCTCCAGCAGGTGGTTCTTGGCCCTCTTGCCATCGTGGATGATGAACTCAAGTTCGCGCTTGAGCTTGGGGTCCATGGAACCGTCGTCGGCAGCGATCTTTTCTTCGGCAAACAAGCCGGCTTCGATCCGCAGGGCGAGATCGACTTCCTGCTCAGCGTTGAGGAGCGCTACCTTGCCGATCTGCTTGAGGTAGTCCTTGACGGGGTCCGCAGTGGCACCGGCTGACATGACCTGCTGGACGGGGGCGTCGTCATCATCGGCGTCGGAGTAGACAAAACCGGAGCCTGAGGGCGCAGGCTTGTCCTTGGAAGAGGCGACCTCTTCCACGTCGTCGTCGCCGACTTCCACTTCTTCAGCAGCCGAGGGATCGAATTCCTCGTCCTCAACCGACTCTTCGGCGTCCTCTTCGGTATCCGGGGACTTGCCGGCGGCCTCGGCCGCGGCCTTGCCACCGGGCTTGGGCCCGCGCTTCTTGGGGGCCGGCTTGCCGGAGTCACCCTCTGAAGCTTTGCTGGCAGCGCGTGTCGCCGCACGCTTGGCCGGTGCCGCCTTCTTTTCCTCAGCGGACAGTTCGGCCTGGGCGGCGGGTTCCTTCTCGACGGAAGACGGGGTCACAGAAAACCTTTCTAGCGGCGGTCTGTGGAATCACCATGTGGGCAACACCACTATGACCCTGTCAAGTCCGCGATTAATTTCAAACGCAATCGCCGCCTGCAGAGTCTCTAGGTACAACTGCCGGCGCCGCCGTATTGTTCCCTGATTAAGGGGGCAATACGGGCATTCAAACGCGGACCCAACCGGGTCTCGGCATCCATTGTCTCACGGATTTGCGAATCGTACGCCTTTGTGGAGAGCGAAAGCGTCAGCCACCGTACGGAGCGACTAGTTGCGCGAGGCTTTGTAGGTGCCCCATGCCGACTCAGGCCGCCGCGCCCAGCCGCAGATGGTACCTTGCCCCAATACATCGTCCAGCAAGTCAGCCAACCGGTAGCCCGGATGCGCCGCAGCGGCACGGAGCAGGCTGGCATGGGCGAGCGACCCGTTTCCTTTGGCCCACGCGACCCACCCCTGGAGCGTGAGTGCCGCCGCTGCGAGGCCACCCTCCTCATCGTCGTAGGACAGGGCGGACAGGATCCTTCCCAAGGAGTCCAACAGGCGCCAGTCAGGTATTTCAGGTTCCTCGCCGAGCAGGACTCCGCCGTAAGAAGGCAGCCCTGACATCCCGTCCAACAAGGTAGCTCCGGACTCTTCGGGACTGCGGCCGTTTGAGGCGGCGCCCGCAGTGGCCATCGGTGGCATGGCAAGCCCCAAGGCCAGGGGGTCGAAAGGAAGAGAGCTGGAGTTATCACCGGAGAAGAGATCGAAGGCACGTCCACCGGCCTTCGCGGAGGCCACGTCCGCGGCTGCCATGACAATAACGGCGTCCCGCCAGGCAGGAACGGCGAGTGTCGCCCGGAGGAACCCCATCAGTTCAGATCCGGCCGGTCCCCCGAAAACGGCCCCGGCAATGTCCGATGGCCCCAGCCCATCGGCCCGGGGGCATCTTTCAAGGACCTGGGCCCAAGCATCGAGTACGGCATCAAAACAGCACTCACTGCGCCCCGACTCCAACAGCTGGTCCTCGAATCGTTGTTCAGCTTCAAGGACATCGACGGCGGGCCTGCCGGGGAGGGCTAGTTTGGGCGGATCCACGGTGCTGTCCGGGGCGGGGCCCACTGTGCTTCCCCGGTACACCATCTCAGCGCTGATCCTGCTGTTGTGGATGCGCTCCAAAGGGAGACCGGGAACCGGGCAGCAAGAGAGATCGGTGCAGAACGCACTGCGCCAATAGTCGTCACCGATCAGCCAGGCGTCACGGACGGTTAAGTCCACCGGGGCCAGGGCCTCCTGCAGGACCCCCAGCAAGGGCATGGTCCAGTCCAGGACTGAACCGTCATCCCAACCCGCCGCGGAATACAGCGCCAGCAGGACGCCGTCGGCGCGTTCGTCCGCCAGCAGCTGGTTCCGCACGTACACGGCAAAATCGGCTTGGGCATGGGGGTTGTCCGCCGGCGGCAAGTCAACCCGCAGCGTTGCTCCCAGGGCCTTTCCCTGCATCGTGATTGCCACCAGGCTCTCCCGGGGCCAATAGCCCAGCAGGTGCGGGATATAGCCCAGGACGTCTTCGGGTTGATGAATGCTGAGTGTTTGCTTGATGGTCATGACTCAAGCTTGGTGTTGACCTGAAACGCCGGACAGTGGCTGTTGTGGCTATGTGGAAAACGCCGGCACGCCAGGTGCGTGCGTGCTAAGTGCGCTCCTGGCGTGCAGCGCGCCTGCGCTCCATGCGTTCCCGGCGTTGCTTGGCCAGGGTGACCACCAGCGGTGGCACATGCACTCCCTGGGCCGCCATCTGCGCCCGCACTTTGCGCCGCGTGGTGAGGATCATCAGCGTGCCAAATCCGAGCAGCACGAACTGCACACTGAGGGCTATCCGGAACGGTGCCAAACCATACAGGTTGCCTCCGGAGAATCCGGAGCCATTCAAGAGGTCCAGCACCAGGCCGATCAGATAGATGGCTACGAGTGCCGCGATGAAGCCACCAACGTTGACGATGCCGGTTGCCGTCCCGATCCGGTGCGAAGGGTTGAACGTCCGGGCGAAATCAAAACCGATCATGGAACCCGGACCGCCGACCGCCAGCACCACGACGAGCACCACCAGCAACCACAGCGGCGCCCGGTCCGGCAGCGACAATACGGCGGCCCACACGATTGCGGTGGCAAGGACGATCAGCAGCACCATCGCCGAACGCCGCATCGGGTGCCTGGAGACAAAGCGTCCCACGCCGGGACCGGACACGATCGCCGTGGCAACAAACAGCGCCATGAGCCCCGACACTGTTGCCCCGTCCAGGCCTTGGGCGGACAGAAGGAAGGGATAGCCCCACGTCATGGCAAAGAGGTTGCCGCTGAATTGGACGGTGAAGTGGCTCCAGAGGCCCAGCCGCGTCCCCGGCTGCTTCCAGGCGCGCGACAGGGAGATGCCGGTCGCTTTGAGCCCCTGCGCCGCGTTCTGCGGGGAATGACCCGGCGGGGCATCACGCAGGAGGGCAAGGACCAGGACGACGGCGAGGACGGACAGGCCCGCCAGGGACAGGAACGCCGGGGTCCAACCCGCGGATTGCAGCAACAACGCGAACGGGACGACGCTGAAGAGTTGGCCCAACTGGCCGCACATCCCCGTCAGTTGGGTCACCAGGGGCACCCGGGCGGGAGCGAACCACAGCGGTACAAGCCGGATGACGGAGATGAAGGTCATGGCGTCACCGGCGCCAACCAGCACCCTGCCCAGCACTCCCCCGGGGACACTGTCCGCGAAAGCCAGCTGTAACTGGCCCACCCCCATCAACACGGCCCCGCCTGCCACCATGACGCGTGAGCCAAAACGGTCCACCAGCACACCGACGGGTATCTGCAGTCCTGCGTAGACCAGCAGCTGGAGGACCGTGAAGAAGGAAACAGCTGCGGCACTGGCGTGGAACCGCTCAGTGGCCTCAAGGCCCGCGACCCCGAAAGATGTCCGCTGCGCCACGGCCACCAGGTAGGCGAAAACGCCGATCGTCCAAATGAGCCAGGCGCGTGGAGAGTTCACCCTTTAAGTATGCCCGCCACAGGCATCAAAGCAGATTTATTGAGGCGCATCCTTGCGTGCGAGGTAGGCCTCCACGGCTGCACCGAGGTCCTCGGCATTGGGCAGCTCGTCATTCTCGTCGGCCAGCAACGAGCGGCGGACCATGCCTTCGGACTTTTCGTCGTAGCGGGCTTCGAGGTTGGAGACTACCGCCTGCACTTCCTGGGAAGCTTCTATTTGTTCGGCGATCTGACGGACCACTTCCCGCCCGGACTCGCGCAGCCGGTCGGTGGGGAGCATGAGCGAGGCAGCAGCCCCAAGGTATTCGAGCCCTGCCACCGCGGCCTGCGGATATTCGGCCTCGGAAAGGTAATGCGGAACGTGAATGACGTAGCCGGCAACATTGCGTCCGGCCTCTATGAGCCGGAGCTCCAGGATGTGCCCGATCGCGGCAGGCACTTCCACTGTAGGTTTCCAGCTCGAGATGCCGTCGATGAGTTCGGGCCTGTTTCCGTGGACGGTAACTCCTACCGGCCGCGTATGCGGTACCGGCATGGGAATGGAATGGATCCACGTGACCAGGTTGACGTCCAGTTTCTCGACGATTCCGACGACGGCCCGCGAGAAACGTTCCCACTGCAGGTCCGGCTCAAAACCGGCGAGCAGGAGGAAAGGCTGGCCCAGCCCGTCCTTGAGCATGTACAGCCCAAGCTGCGGGGGCTGGTAGTCCTGCAGGTGATCCTCAACGAAGCTGATGTGCGGGCGGCGCGAACGGTAGTCAATGAGCTGGTCGGCATCGAACATTGCCACCACCTCGGCGTCGAGCTGGTCCAGCAACTCAGCGTTGATCTGCCGCACTACCTGACCGGCATCGGCGAAACCGGTGAATCCCATCACCAGGTTCAAGCCCCGCAGTTCTGGGCTATGGAAGATCTCGATGTTGCTGGCATAGAGCGCCTCGGGGTCCAGGAGGGAGCCGGATATCCGTTCAAACACGGCATGTTCCTTTCGCTGTGGCAAGTTTCGCGGGGCCGGCCGTGAGGGGAAACCCCAAGGCGGCCGAAGACCATTTCCCATGGTCCGTATTCATACAACGCCGCACGTCGGGCTGGCATTCCTGCCTGCCGGTGTGCCGCAGCTCTCATTTAATTGCCGTCCGCAGCCCGCAAGAGACTACGATCGAAACGGGCCGGCATCCTTTTCGTTAAGCTGGCCCTAGACCAAGGCCGCCGTCGCAAGAGGACGTCGGGCGCGTACCGGGGCAGGGCGCCAAACATGCGGTCCCGCCATGCAATGCAGAGAGAAGTGAGGAAACATCCTCGTGGTCAAGACTACTGACATCATCCTCGGCGTGATTGCCAAGGACCTCAAGAAGTCCCCCAGCGACGCCCTCGTGGTAGGCGTAGCGCAAGGTGCAGACGGTCCAGTGCTGCTTCCCAATCCCTTGAGCGCAAAGGCTGCCGAGTCCATCGCGGGTTCCTTGAAGGTCCTGGGCATTACGGGAGCAGCGGACCAGGTTCACCGCCTTCCGGGCCTGCCGGAGACGGGCTCGGAACTCCTCGTGCTCGCCGGGCTCGGCAAGCCGCAGGCAGACGGCAGCTTCACCGGCGAAGCACTGCGTCGTGCAGCCGGCTCCGCGGTCCGCCAGCTTGCGGGCTTGGCATCGGTGACGTTGGCGTTCCCGACGACGGCCCTCGCCGACGTCGCTGCCGTGGCCGAAGGCGCAGCCTTGGGTGCCTACTCCTACACCGAGCACCGCTCCAGCAAGGACGGCTTGAAGGCGCCGGTAGCCAAGGTTTCGATCTTCACAGCCGTGGATGCAAAGGAAGCGCAACCGGCACTTGACCGGGCAATCGTCCTCGCCCGGGCCGTCAACGCCACGCGCACGCTGGTCAACCAGCCGCCCAGCCACCTCTTCCCCGAATCATTCGCCGAAGCCGCGAAGGAACTTTCCAAGGGCCTCCCCGTCAAGGTCACGGTCTGGGACGAGAAGCGCCTGGAAAAGGAAGGATTCGGCGGCATCCTCGGCGTCGGCAAGGGATCCGCCAGGCAGCCGCGCCTCGTCAAGGTTGAATACGCCCCGGCCAAAGCTGCCCGCAAGATCGCACTCGTGGGCAAGGGCATCACTTTCGATACCGGCGGTATCTCCATCAAGCCGGCCCTCGGCATGGGCGACATGAAGAGCGACATGGCCGGTGCCGCCGTCGTACTTAATGCCGTCCTGGCCATCGCATCCCTTGGCCTGCCCATCAAGGCAACCGCGTGGCTCTGCATAGCGGAGAACATGCCCTCCGGGGCGGCTCAGCGGCCCGCGGACGTCCTGACCGTCTACGGCGGGAAGACCGTGGAAGTCCTGAACACCGACGCCGAGGGCCGGCTGGTCATGGCCGACGGCATCGTGGCGGCCAGCGAAGAGAAACCCGACGCGATCATCGACGTCGCCACCCTGACCGGTGCGCAATTGATCGCACTTGGCCTGCGCACAGCCGGCGTCATGGGGACCGATTCGGTCACCTCGGCCCTGAAGTCCGCAGCCGACCGGGCCGGTGAATTGGTCTGGCCGATGCCGCTGCCCGAGGAACTGCGCCCGAGCCTGGACTCGCAGGTGGCAGACCTGGCAAACATTGGTGAGCGCAATGGCGGCATGATGACTGCAGCCGTCTTCCTGCGCGAATTCGTTGGCAAGAACGGCAACGGTGAACAGATCCCGTGGGCCCACGTGGACATCGCCGGGCCGTCTTTCAACAACGGCAGCCCGTACGGATACACCCCCAAGCAGGGAACCGGATGCACCGTCCGGACCCTCGTGGCGTACGCGGAAGACCTGCTGACCGCCTCCGCCTAGCTCCGCTACCCGTTCCGCCAAAGCTTCCGCGGGCCGGCCGGGAACACTCCGGCGGCCCGCGGAAGCCCGGAATCATGCGGCTGATAGCGCTGTGTCACACGCGAACGTGAGTCTCGACACAAGCGCTCCACATTCGCCCGCGGAGGGTGGAGCATGGGTAGGTGGTTCGCTAAGGTGAACTCGATAGTCACAAATGCAAGAGAACTTACGTGCTGGCATAATCGCGGCAGTACAAGTTCCAAAGACCAGATGGCACGCACACCCGTGTCATCATTCACGCGAGGGAGCGTTTTAGTGGCCGATCAGGCAACTGCGCAAGAATTCGACATCCTGGTACTCGGTGGCGGCAGCGGCGGCTACGCCACGGCCCTGCGGGCCGTACAGCTTGGGTTCACCGTTGGCCTTGTGGAAAAGGCAAAGCTCGGCGGAACCTGCCTGCACAACGGTTGTATCCCCACCAAGGCCCTCCTGCACTCTGCCGAACTGGCAGACCATGCACGTGATTCCGCCAAGTACGGCGTGAACGTGACGCTTGACGGCATCGACATGCCGGCCGTCAACGCCTACAAGGACGGCATCATCGCCGGCAAGTTCAAGGGCCTCCAGGGACTCATCAAGTCCAAGGGCATCACGGTCATCGAAGGCGAAGGCAAGCTCCAGGGCACCGACACCGTCGTGGTGAACGGGACCGCCTACAAGGGCAAGAACATCGTGCTGGCCACCGGCTCCTACTCGCGTTCACTGCCCGGCCTGGAAATCGGCGGCAAGGTCATCACCTCGGACCAGGCCCTCACCATGGACTACATTCCCAAGAGCGCCATCGTGCTCGGCGGCGGCGTCATCGGTGTCGAGTTCGCTTCCGTCTGGAAGTCTTTCGGCGTGGACGTCACCATCGTCGAAGGCCTCCCCTCCCTCGTGCCGAACGAGGACGCCACGATCGTGAAGAACCTCGAGCGCGCTTTCAAGAAGCGCGGCATCAAGTTCAGCACCGGCATCTTCTTCCAGGGCGTCGAGCAGGACGAAAACGGCGTCAAGGTCACCTTGGTTGACGGCAAGACCTTCGAAGCCGACCTCCTCCTGGTGGCCGTCGGCCGTGGCCCTGTCACAGCCAACCTCGGCTACGAGGAAGCCGGCCTCACCATCGACCGTGGGTTCGTCATCACCAACGAGCGCCTCCACACCGGCGTGGGCAACATCTACGCCGTCGGTGACATCGTCCCGGGCGTTCAGCTCGCCCACCGCGGCTACCAGCAGGGCATCTTCGTCGCCGAAGAGATCGCCGGTTTGAACCCCGCAATCGTCGAAGACATCAACATCCCCAAGGTCACCTACTGCGAGCCCGAGATTGCCACCGTTGGCTACACGGAGAAGGCAGCCAAGGAAAAGTTCGGCGAAGACCAGGTCCAGACCCAGGAATACAACCTTGCCGGTAACGGCAAGAGCTCCATCCTGGGCACCGGCGGCATCGTCAAGCTCGTCCGCCAGAAGGACGGCCCCGTTGTAGGCGTTCACATGATCGGTTCCCGTATGGGTGAACAAATCGGAGAGGCCCAGCTCATTGTGAACTGGGAAGCCTACCCGGAAGACGTGGCCCAGCTGGTCCACGCCCACCCCACGCAGAACGAAGCCCTGGGCGAAGCCCACCTTGCCCTCGCGGGCAAGCCGCTCCACGGCTAAGTCCCCACCAAGACACACACGGAACGGGCGTCTGCGGCATCATTGGCCGCTCACGCCCGTTCCGGACCAGCAGAACTCATCCGCACAAAAGATCAATAAGGAGAACGGGGACGACATGTCTGAATCCGTTAACTTGCCCGCCCTCGGTGAGAGTGTCACCGAAGGAACCGTCACCCGCTGGCTCAAGCAGGTTGGTGACCGGGTAGAGATCGACGAGCCGTTGCTCGAGGTTTCCACCGACAAAGTAGACACCGAAATCCCTTCTCCGGTCGCTGGCGTTATCGAAGAAATCCTCGTCGCTGAAGACGAGACCGCGGAAGTCGGCGCCCCCTTGGTCCGCATCGGCGATGGCTCCGGTTCGGGCTCGGCCGGGGAGGCACCTGCCCAGGAAGCTCCCGCTGCTGAAGCACCGGCTGAGCAGCCGGCCCAGGAAGCTCCCGCCGCTGAAGCACCGGCTGAGCAGCCGGCCCAGGAAGCACCGGCCCAGGAAGCTCCCGCTGCCGGCGGCGAGGGCCACGAGGTCACCCTCCCGGCCCTCGGCGAGAGCGTCACTGAAGGCACCGTTACCCGCTGGCTGAAGGCCATTGGCGACACCGTTGAGGTTGATGAGCCCCTGCTGGAGGTCTCCACCGACAAGGTCGATACCGAGATTCCTTCCCCCGTTGCCGGAACTTTGCAGGAAATCCGCGTCAGCGAGGACGAAACAGCTGAGGTCGGTTCGGTCCTGGCCGTCATCGGCTCCGGCGCAGCGGCACCTGCTGCGGCTCCCGCACCTGCGGCGGAAACGCCTGCAGCAACCGAGGCTCCCGCCGCTCCTGCTGCCGAGGAAGCTCCGGCTCCCGCAGCGTCCCCGGCCCCCGAGGCGCCGGCTGCCCCGGCTGCTCCGGCCCAGGAAGCAGCACCCGCTCCTTCTGCCCCTGCAGCAGCCCAGTCCGAGTCCGGCAGCTCCTCCGAGTCCGGCTACGTCACCCCGTTGGTGCGCAAGCTCGCAAACCAGCACGGCGTAGACATCGCCTCCGTCTCCGGCACCGGCGTCGGCGGCCGCATCCGCAAGCAGGATGTGCTCGCAGCTGCCGAAGCCAAGCAGGCTGCTGCAGCACCGGCACAGGCCGCTGCTCCTGCTGCCGCCCCCAAGGCTGCAGCTCCGGTTGTTGCTTCGTCCCTGCGCGGTACCACCGAGAAGGCACCCCGCATCCGTCAGGTCATCGCCCGCCGCATGCGCGAGTCGCTTGAGGTCTCCACACAGCTGACGCAGGTGCACGAAGTGGACATGACCAAGATCGCCAAGCTTCGCCTCAAGGCCAAGAACAACTTCCAGGCCCAGAACGGCGTCAAGCTCACGTTCCTGCCCTTCATCGCCAAGGCTGTTGCCGAAGCCCTGAAGCAGCACCCCAAGCTCAACGCTGCCTACGACGAGTCCAAGCAGGAAATCACCTACCACAACGCCGAGCACCTCGCGATTGCCGTGGACACCGACAAGGGCCTCCTTGTTCCTGTCATCGCAGACGCGGGCAACCTGAACCTCGCAGGTCTTGCCAGCAAGATCGCCGACGTCGCAGGCCGCACCCGCGATGGCAAGATCGGTCCGGATGAACTGTCAGGCGGCACGTTCAGCATCACCAACATCGGCTCCGTCGGCGCGCTGTTCGACACTCCGATCATCAACCAGCCGCAGGTCGGCATCCTGGGAACGGGTGCGATCGTCAAGCGCGCTGTGGTGGTAGCTGACGAGAACGGCGACGATTCGATCGCCATCCGCTCCATGATGTACCTGTCGCTGACCTACGATCACCGCCTGGTGGACGGCGCCGACGCCGGCCGCTTCCTCCAGACCCTCAAGGCCCGCCTTGAGGAAGGTGCGTTCGAAGCGGACCTGGGCCTCTAAGCCCGGTCACAGCACACCATAGCTAAGAAGAGGGGCAGGTTCTCCGGGTAGGCCCGGAAAACCTGCCCCTCTGCCGTGTTCCGGTCGCCACGCACCCGAACAAGCTCGTTTCTGCTACGTGATGTAGAAGAAACTGGCTAAGCTTGGCTCATGAGTATCCTGTACAGCATTCTGGTGTTCCTGCACATCGTCGGCGCCGCCATGATCGTGGGCTACTGGATCGCCACCATGAAGACGCCCACTGTGCATCCCCGCCAGCGGGACGGTGCGTTCCTTCAGCTCCTCACCGGCATCGCCATGATGGGCCTTATTCCTTTCATGGATGACAAGGACCCGAACTACGTGAAGCTCGGCATCAAGTTCGCCATAGCGATTGTGGTGGCAGTCCTGGCAGTCATCGGTTCCCGCAAGGTCAAGAAGGGCGAGCCTGTCTCCACCGGCCTGGCTCACGGAGTCGGCGGACTGGCACTGGTCAACATCGCTCTAGCCACCCTCTGGAACTAAGGGTCTCCGGAACCACTACTGCGGAACGACTTACTACACGGTCCAGCCGCCGCCAAGCACCGACACCGGTCAACAGCCGTCCTGCCCATGGCAGGGCGGCTGTATTTTGTCCGGCGGCCTGCTTGCCGGGGGTCACAATCCACTGACAGCGGAATGTCCGTGCACGCCCTCCCCCGAATCCATAGGATTGGACACGGTGGCAACCCGCGAAGGCGGGTGCCGGCTCACAACTACCCAAGGAGTGGATATGGCAGCAGTACGCACCGCACACACCGTCTGGAACGGCAACCTGATGGAGGGCTCCGGCAACACCACGCTGGACAGCTCGGGACTCGGCACGTTCGATGTCACCTGGAAGGCCCGCACCGAACAGGCCGGCGGCAAGACCAGCCCCGAAGAACTTATTGCAGCGGCCCACTCTGCGTGCTTCTCCATGGCATTCAGCCATGCCTTGGCCGGCGCCGGTTACACTCCGGAAGAAGTCCAGACCAAAGCGGACGTGACCTTCGTTCCGGGTACCGGCATCACGGGCAGCCACCTGACCATGAGCGCACGTATCCCCGGCATCTCCGAAGAAGAGTTCCGCCGCATCTCGGAGGAAGCCAAGACCGGTTGCCCCGTGTCCGGCGCGCTCTCGAGCATCGACATCACCCTGGATGCCACCCTCACCGCCTAAGCCGGCAAGTTTCCCCACGGACTGTCCGCTTGTGGACAATCCTTTCGGGAACAAACCATCCGGTAATACGGAAAAGGCCCTGCACCTGAAGAAGTGCAGGGCCTTTCCCGTATTCCTAGCGGGCCTGGGGGCGGGCCGGCAACGCGCCTGGCCGGACGCTCCTGTAGCCCTCCCGGAGCGGAGGCCGGTCCGTAGGCAACTCCTGGATCATTTCCTTGAGCGCGCCGATGCCGTACTCCAGCTGCGGATCAATGCCCGCTGCGTACGCGTGCGGAGGGAACAGTACCTCGATGTCCGGTTCCACGCCGCGGTTTTCCACGTCCCAGCCGATGCCTCCACCGAACCACGTGGCGTACCGGGGCTGCGTAACGCCCGTCCCGTCAGCCAAGGCAAAGCGGTTGTCAATGCCGACCACCCCTCCCCAGGTCCTGGTGCCGATCACGGGACCGATGCCACGCAGCTTCGAAACCTGGGTGATGATGTCGCCGTCGGAACCGGCAAACTCATCGGCCAGGATGACCACCGGCCCCCGGGGTGCATGATGCGGATAGGTCCGCGGTTTTTCGCCCCGGGGCATGCTCCAGCCGGTGACTTTCCGGCCGATCAGCTCGGCCACCAACTGCGAGGTATGGCCGCCACGGTTCCGCCGAACGTCAACAATCAGCCCGTCCAGGGCGGTTTCCGTATCCAAGTCACGGTGCAGCTGCGCCCATCCGTTGGCCATCATGTCCGGAACGTGCAGATAGCCGAACTTACCTCCGGACGCCTCGCGGACAGTGCGGCGGTTGCCGCGCACCCAGTCCTGGTACCGCAGCCGTTCCTCGTCCCGTACGGGCACCACGGCAACCCGCCGCTGGACCCCTGCTGCGATGCCATGGCCCGGGCCATTCACCAGGGTCAGCTCCACCGTGCGGCCTGCCGCACCGACCAACTGCATCGCCGGGGTCACGGCGGCAGAAAGCCCGACGCCGTCAATCGCCAGAAGCACGTCGCCCACCTTCGCGTCCGCTCCCGGACGCGTCAGGGGTGAGGTGGCGAGGGGATCGGAGGATTCGCCGGCCAGGATGGCGGTGATCTCCCAACCGTGTTCTCCCAGCTGGAACTCGGCTCCCAGCCGTCCCTGGCCGTTCCGGCCCGGCTCACTGACAGCAGCCGGCTTGACGTAAGCGTGCGAGGTCCCCAACTCCCCGTGGATCTCCCAGAGAAGATCCACCAGGTCATCATGCGAACCGAGCCGCTCCACGATCGGGCGATAGCGCTGATGCACGGACTCCCAATCCTGGCCTGCCATGTCCGGTGCCCAGAAGAAGTCCCGCTGGAGGCGCCAGGCCTCGTCGAAGGCCTGGCCCCACGCCGCGACGGGGTCCAGGATGACGCGGATCCTGTTGAGTTCAACCTTCACCAGGTCTCCGGACTCTTCGTCGACTTTCTTATCAGCCGGGACTGACGTCACCTGCTGGTCCAGCACGTAGACGATCCGTTGCCGGTCGCCGCTGAGCCGGTAACGGTCGGCAGCCTTGACCAAGGTGGTCTCCTGGCGCTTTGCGAGGTCGTAGCGGATCAGTGCCGGAGCGGGCTTCTTGTCCTGCAGCGTTCCTTTGCCCTCTCCCGTGACGCCGGACAACTCCGTGTCCAGCCAGAGGAGGGATCCCTCGCCTGCCGTCAACGCGGAGTAATTCCCTTGCGGAACGGGCACGGCAATGACGCGGTGGGCGAGTCCCTCCGCATCCACCCGCACGACGGGAGCGTCGCCGTCGTCGTTCTTCCCGGCGTCGGCGGGACCGTCTTCAAGGGTGTCGATGGAGGGCCCGAACGGCGACGGCGTATCCGCAGCCAAGGCTACGAGGTACGGCTTGATGGGGCTCGGGAAGGACAGGTCAAAGGAGTGTCCGTCGTAGACGGGGTCGAAGCTCCGGTTGGAAAGGAACGCAAGGAATTTGCCATCCGGAGTGAAGTGCGGCGATTCGTCGCAGAACCGGCCGTCAGTGACGTCGATGATGTCAGTTGCATCCCCGCTGGGCTTGGCGATCCTCAGCTTGCTGCGCGTCCCGAACGACGTCACCGGCTCGGACCAGGCGAGCCACTGCGAATCCGCCGACCAAGCCAGCTGTTCGACGCTGCCTTCACCGATGCTGACCAGCCGGGACAAGGCTCCGGACGCCGCGTCCGCCACAAACACGTCACCGAACGCAGTTCCGATCGCCAACCAGCGGCCATCGGGGCTTGCTTCCAGCGCGCTGACCCTGGCAGGCGCCGGAAGTTCCACCCTGACTTCGCCGTGGTGCTCCGCTTCGGGGGCAGCAGTGGGCTCCGCCGCCGCAGCCGCCGTGTCCGGTGACGGTGCTCCGGTGTCCGGTTGCGGTGTTCCCGCGCTTGCTGATGCGGGGTCTCCGGCTTTGGGTTCCTGCGGGGCTCCCGCCGTTGATTCGGGTCGACCCACAACGCGGGATACGGCCACCGGCTTCGGGAGGACTCTGGCTTCCGTTGCTTCGCCGGCTTCTTCCGGCGACGGCTCCGTGGCGGGCTGGCCCGTCACAGCCTGTGCCGTCGCAGGCTTTCCGGGAGGGGCCAAGTGCGCAGCAATACGTTTGATGTAGAGGGCTTCGACGCCGTCGTGATCGGCTACGTAGGCAATCCTGCCGTCCGTCAGCGGACGCGGGAGGCGCGCACGCACGCCGGGCGTCGCTTCGACCACGCGCGACGGGCCGTCCTTATGGCGCAACCAATGGACCGTGCCGTGGGTTTCAACGGCGCTGGCGGTTCCGTTGACGTTGGGAACCACGTCACCGAGGTGGCCCGAAACCTTCAAGGGGGCCGGGCGACGAGCCGGTGAAGCGGACCCGAGCGTGATCTCCAGTTTGGTGGCTACAGCCTCGGAATCCAGCGACGGGAGGATCCACAGCTCCCCAGCGGATTCAAACACCACCCTTGTGCCGTCCGTGCTTGCGTGCCGGACGTAGAAGTCCTCGTGGTCGGTATGCCTGCGCAGATCGGAACCGTCCGGGCGGACCGAATACAGGTTGCCGTATCCCTCATGGTCGGAGAGGAAGGCAATGCGGTCCTTGATCCACAGGGGGTCGGTAAGGTTGCCGTCGAGCTCCTGGACCAACCGCTCGTACTCACCGTTGCCGTCAGCATCGATCCACAACTTCCCGGAGGTACCACCCCGGTACCGCTTCCACCACGCAGGTTCCCGGGACAGGACACTCGCCAGGACAACCGGCCGCTCATCCCCAACCTCCGGGCCGAACGCCACGCCCTCCACAGGTCCGAAAGGAAGTTCGACGGCGGCACCGCCTTCCAGCGGCAGGCTATAGGCGTGGGTGTGCCGGCTTTCGGCCTTCTGGAAGGCGCTGGTCACCACGATGTGGCCCGATGGGGTGAACCCCTTGACTTTGGTAGTGCTGTGCCCGAAGTAGCTCAACTGCTTGTAACCGGCACCGTTGATATCGGCAGTCACCACTTCCGGCGCCGTTCCCACCACCGTTGTCCACACGAGTCGCTTGCCGTCCTGGGTGAACCTGGGATTCCGTGCCGGCAACTGCTGGGAGGAGACCCGCCAGGCGCGGCCGCCCGTGACGGGAGCAATCCAGATGTCGTCTTCGGCCACGAACGTGACAAGGTCGCTGTGCACATGCGGAAAGCGGAGGTAACTGGAAGAGGTCATTGTTCGATCATAGTCAGAAGGTGAAACACCGTCGCCGCTGTTCAGCGGCGTTTCCAGCATGCACCGGCCCGTGGTGAGATGGGTCATGAGAATCGTGATGTCCGGAGCTTCCGGGATGATTGGCACCGCGTTGTCCAAGCTGTTGGAGTCCCGTGGGGATGAGGTGATCCGGTTGGTGCGCAGGCCTGCGGCCAACAACAAGGAGTGGTCCTGGGATCCGTCCGCAGGTGTCCTGGACGAAGCGGTCCTGGACGGTGCCGACGCCGTTGTGAACCTTTCCGGCGCGGGAATCGGTGACCGTCCCTGGACGAAGAACAGGATCCGGGTCCTGCACGATTCCAGGCTCCAACCTACCCGGACCCTGACGGCGGCAATGTGCAGGCTCGGTTCCCCGCCACGCGCCTTCGTCAGCCAGTCTGCGTCGGGGTATTACGGAGCGTCCCGCCGGGAAGTCCTTCATGAGGACTCAGCCCCCGGCGAAGGCGGCGTGTTGGCGCCATTGTGCGTGCAGTGGGAGGAAGCGGCCAGGACGGCCCCCGACGGTGTCAGGGTGGTGACCCCCCGTACCGGCGTCGTGCTGAGCACCCAAGGCGGGGCGCTGGGTCCCTTGCTTCCACTCCTCAAAGTTGGCTTGGGCGGCCCCTTTGGCAACGGCCGGCAGTACTGGCCGTGGATCACCCTGGCCGACGAGGCCTCGGCGCTGGCGTTCCTTGTGGATTCGCAGCTCGAGGGCGCCGTGAACCTCTGCGCTCCGGGCCTCGCCGACGTCAACACAATCGTTGCCCGGCTGGCCGAGGGCTTCCACCGGCCGGCATTCCTGCGGGTACCCCGGCCGGCCCTCAGGCTTGCCTTGGGCGGACTTGCCGATGAACTGGTTATGGCAGACCAAGCGATGTATCCAGGCAAGCTGGCCGGGGCGGGCTTTACGTGGCAGCATCCCGAACTGCGTCAGGCAGTGGCCTGGCTGACGAGCCGGCCTGGCCGGTAAGTCCAACAGCCTCAAAGCCCGACCCCCTCACCGGCCGGAAGCCCTCACTGGTCCGAAGCCAGGATTTCGACGATGCGCCATGCCCCTTCCGTCCGTTTCAAGACGAGCCGCAGGTCCTGGGGTTTGCCTGCCGGCTGCCGGTGCATGACCCGGCCCGCTGCGTCCCTCTCTTCGTAGTCGGAGGTGGTTGCTGTCAGTTCCACTTCGGCGCTGTTTCCATCCTTGCTTCGCAGGGAAACGTTGGCCACCTCGGTGGACAAGGCGCCGAGCCGGATGCCTTGCGAGGCGAGGTGCCCGGATAAGTCCTTATCTGCAGCCTCAGCCGGCGAGCCGGGAACATTGACCAGGGCCAGCAGCTCCGGGCGTCCTTCGCGCAATGCAAGGTCCCGCACTCGTGACAGGGCCGGGAGGGCGGCCTCGGGTTCGGTCGCCTTGAGAGCTTGGGCGAGGTCGGCCGGGAGGTCATGGCTGAATGGTGTGGTCCCGGCGACTGGAACAGCGGACCGCTCCCCCGTCGAAACAGCGGTGGCATCAGGGGTCTGCTGCGAGGGGGATCCGTTGGGCCACAAGTAGGCCCCGGCCGCAAGGAGCGCCAGACCGGCCACGCCAATCGTTCCGGACTTTACGATGCCTCCCCGAACGCCTTTGCCGGAGGACCGGCGGCCAGCGGCACGCAGGTTCCCGGAGGAGGTTACGTCACTTTCCCAAACCAATGGCGTGGCCCGCTTGCGGCGCCACGGGAGCCGCCGTCGTCGTGTATCCGCGTCCCGCCGGCGGGTCAACAGCTCTGGAATGACGGACGGGTGGACCGCCCCGGCAAGATCCACAGGATGCGCAGCCGCGCTTCGGTGGACGGCCGTACCGAACTCTTTGGCAGTCGGGCGGGCCCTCGGATCGGGATCAAGCCCGGCCTCGAGGGCCGCGGCAAGGCCGGAAGGAACCCCCGGAACCAACAACGGCAACGGGGGCCGTTCGGGGCCAAGCTCAGGAGCGTGGCCGGTGAGGCAAAACCAACCCAACGCAGCCAATGAGTACACATCGCGGGCAGGTTGGAGGATCCTCCTGCCCGCCCGGCCAGTGGAAAAACTGTCCGCGAAGCCTTCGGTCCCCGCCGGGTGGGGATCCTGGACTTCTCCCAGAAGGCTTGCCGTACCCAGATCTGCCAGCAAGGGCTTGCCGTGGGAGGTGAAAAGGACGTTACCGGGCGAGATATCACCGTGCACAGTGCCCTCACCGTGCAGATAGGACAGGGCATGCGCCAGCGGAACCAGGACGGTCACCGCCTCGCCGATGCCGAGGCTGCCGCGTATCGCGACGAGGGCGGCCAGTGAGCCTCCGGCGGCGTAGTCGAGGACGAGTCCCACGCCGTCGGAACCGTTGCCACTGAACTGCACGACGTCGTACACCCTCAGCAAGTGCCCGTGCCGGAGCGATGACATCACTGCCAACTCGCGGGACGCGCCGTCCACCATGGGCACGCTCCCGGCATCCTTCTCCGGGGCGGCGATGCACTTGATGGCGAACCGTGAGCCGGCCCCGTCCCCCGGGCCGTGGTCCTTTTCAGCCAACCAGACTGTGGAGGATGCACCTCGACCCAGGAAACGGTGGACCCGATAGCCGGGAATGGCAGGCGGAGATGAAGGAGATTTATCCGGAGAACCCATGTCAAAGGTCTACCCCACGCCGGGTTTTCCTGCAGAAGTTATCCACAGGCTCAACGGCCATCGCCCGATCCGGTCGACGCCTCACGGATGCGACTGAGAGGTTCACCACAAAACCATGGGCACCGTTCCACGGGGTCTAAGCTTGAAGTCATGACTCTTGAGTTCTCACAGCTGGGTCTTGCCCCTGATTTCGTTGACTACATGCAGGGCTGGGACCTGCAGCGCGAAATCCACAACAAAGTTGTTGCGGGCGAGAAACCCAGTACCGTCCTGCTTCTGGAGCACGCAGCCGTTTATACGGCTGGCAAACTCACCGAAGACCATGAGCGTCCCTTCGACGGTACCCCGGTGGTTCCGGTGGACCGGGGCGGCAAACTGACCTGGCACGGACCGGGACAGCTCATCGCCTACCCCATCCTCAAACTCAGGAACCGCGCGGGCATCCGCGACTACGTTGAGCGCCTGGAAGCGATCATGATCGCGGTTATGGAGGATTACGGGATCAAGGCCGTTCGGATCAAGGGCCGGGCCGGCGTCTGGGTCCTGGCGGACGACAAAGGACCGGACCGGAAGATCGCAGCGATCGGCATCCGCGTCCTGGATGGCGTCACCATGCACGGTGTTGCCATCAACTGCAGCAACGATCTCTCCCCGTACGCACAGATCATCGCTTGCGGAATCACGGACGCCAGCGTCACCACCATGTCGCTGGAAACCGGCCGGACCATCAATCCGGCGGACATCGTTGACAGGTTTGTGGAAGAGTTCCGCAAGCACGAAGAAGCACTTGTTGCAACACCAGAAGGAGCACTCCAGTGACCCTGGCACCTGAAGGCCGTAAGTTGCTGCGCGTTGAGCAGCGTAACGCGGC
>NZ_JAPDNV010000004.1:0-190549 GCF_026013155.1 Paenarthrobacter sp. PAE-2
ACGGCAATCGACACCCTTCAATAATCAGGTGTTGCGATCACCGCATGATTCGAAGTGCTCAGAACGCGCACGATTGCGACTCAGATGGGTCAGCCCGGGATGCCGTAGCGGTGTTCCGGGCGGCCCGTGGTCCCGTAGCGCAGTTGGATTTCGACGGCGCCATCGTCCGCGAGCGAGGACAGGTACCTTTGCGCCGTGGCCCGGGACACGCCCACGCGGTCTGCGACTTCGGCCGCCGAATACTGCTCGCCAGGCACCAAGGACTCCAGGACTGCCGCCTCGGTAGCCGAGCGGGGTTTGGCCGACGGCGTGACGTCGCCGGGGATCAGGGCACGCTTGGCCCGCTCGATGCTTGCCTGGTCAACGCTGGTTTGTTGCCCCAGGATGCGGCGGTACCGGGCGTAGGAGCGTAGCTGCTGGGACAGGGATTCCGCGGTGAAGGGTTTGAGCATGTAGCCGAGGGCACCGCGGCGCAGGGCCACCCGGATGGATTGCGCATCCGAGGCCGCCGTCAGCATCACGGCATCGACGTCGAGCTGGCCCAGCAGGTCAAGCCCTGAACCGTCGGGCAGGTAGACGTCCAGCAAGACGAGGTCCGGGCGCAGGCTGTGGATCGCCTGCAATGCCTGGGACACTGAGCCCACGGGCGCCAACGCCATGAATCCCGCCACGGAATCGACGTAGGCCGCGTGCAGCCTGGCCACGTGGAAGTCGTCATCCACGATCAACACTCTCAAGTCCTCAGCCAATGCTGTCCTTCCTCGCCGTTGGCCCCGTCCCGGTTTCCGGTGCATCCATATCGTCGTCCCGCGCACCTGTGCCGCCCATGACACCGGGAACGGTGGCCATGAAGACCGCCCCGGGTCCGCCGGGCGTGCCGCTCTCCAGAACCTTGACATCCCCGCCCCGGCGACGCGCCAGGTTCCTGACCAACGCCAGCCCGAAACCCTGCCCGGCTGCCGCGCCGGACGGTTGCGCCGCCGTCGTGAATCCTTCCGCGAAGACCTCCTCGGGTCCGGCACCTGCCAAACCATCTCCCGAGTCTGCCACCACTATGTGCAGGGTCCCGCCGTGGCTGGCGTCGTCCAACAGTTCCACTTCCACCCAGCGTTCGGCTGCGGAACCCCCGACGGCGGCACTCACGGCGTTGTCGATGAGGTTGCCGAGCACTGTGGTGACGTCTTGGGGATCCACAACGTGGCCGCGTACCAGGGTTTCCGGACCGATGCGCAGGGTGACCCCCCGCTCGGAGGCTTCCACGCTCTTGGCGCCGACGAACGCCTGCAGGTAGGGATCCTGGAGCAGCTCCGCCTGTTCCACAGGGAACTTCAGCGGTCCCGTGGCTGAGAGCCGTTCCAGGTATGTCTTGGCCTGTTCGTGCTGGCCGATGCTCATGAAGCCGGCAATCGTGTGGAGCTGGTTGGCGAACTCGTGGCGTTGGGCGCGCAGGGCCGTGGACATGGTTCCGACCGCGTCCAATTGCCGGGTGAGCTGCTGCAGTTCGGTGCGGTCGCGCAGCATGACCACCCACCCGAGGTCCTCCTTGCGGTGCCAGGCTTTGCGGGCACTCGCCACGAGGACGCGTCCACCGGCCACAACTTCCACGGCCTCGGCGTCTTGGGCCGCAGGGCGGGTGAGTTGCTTGAGCTGGCCGGGAACGTTGGCGGACGCCCAGTCCTGGCCTGTGATGTCCGGAAGGTCGAGGAGCCGTGATGCGGCAGCATTGAAGACCGAAATCCGGCCGTCGGCAGCGATGCCGATCACGCCGTCGTCCACACCCTGCAACACGGCCACCTGATCGTGGACCAGGGTGCTGATTTCCTCCGGTTCCAGCCCCAACGTCAGCCGCTGCAGGCGGTGGCGGAGCAGGAACGATGCCAGGACTCCGGCCAGCAGGGCGCCGCCGGCGGTCAGGGCGATTGGCACGATGTCCCGGGCAAGGCTCTTGGTCAGGGACTCTACCGAATACCCAACGCTGACTTCGCCCACGATCATGCCGGTCTTGTCCGCGGGGCCGGGGGCATAGACGGGAACTTTCGCACCTGCGGAGGGGCCCAACGTGCCGGTGTTGCGCGTGGTGATTTCTTCGCCGCCCAGGGCAACGGAAGGATCCGTGCTCACCCGTTCGCCAAGACGGTCAGGTTCGGGGTGGGCCAGTCGCAGGCCGGTCTCGTCCGTGATCACCACGAACAGTGCGCCGGTTCGGACCCGGGCCGCCTCAGCTGCGGCTTGGAGCGGTCCCTGCAAAAGGACCGACGGGGGAGGAGTGCCCTCTTCCTTGCTGATTTCCTGGACGTCGGCCCGTACGTCGGGGTCGGCGGCCACGGTCCGGGCGAGCGTCAGTGCCTGGTTCTCGGCTTCAGTGCCGATCCGGTCGTAGACGAGCCAGGCGTGAACGGCGCCGCTGAGCAGCACCACCAGGAGCACGACGCCCAGTTGGAGCAGGAGCGTCTGGGTGGAAAACCGCATGCTGACCTGGCTTCTGCGCACCTTCGCTCCTTTCGTCCATCTCCATTGAAGCATTGAGCACAATGCGCAAAACGTGCGCAACGAGCAGTACTTCATCAATTCCCACAAACCCCGGCACGTGACCCGGACCACCCTAGGTTTGTAGTGCGCATCACACCGAAGTCTGCCATTCACAGTAGTAAGGAGCCGGCCGTGCTGGTTTTGCTTGGATTCGCAATGATTGCGGTATTCATGGTCCTGATCATGACCAAAAAACTGACGCCAGTCCTGGCGTTGATCATCGTCCCCACCGTTTTCGGTCTCTTCGCCGGAGCGGGCCTCGGAATCGGGCCCATGGTCATGGACTCGATGAAGTCCATGACGTCCACGGCCGCGCTCCTCATGTTCGCGATCATCTACTTCGGTTTGATGATCGACGTCGGACTCTTCGATCCGCTGGTGAAGTTCATCCTCCGTAAGCTCGGCAACGACCCCGCCAAGGTGGTCCTCGGCACCGCGATCCTCGCTGCGGCGGTTTCCCTTGACGGCGACGGCTCCACCACCTTCATCCTCACGACGGCCGCGATGCTGCCTGTCTACCTGCGGCTCAAGATGAGCCCCGTGGTCCTCACCTGCGTGGCCGGCCTCGCCAACGGCACCATGAACATCCTGCCGTGGGGCGGCCCTACCGCCCGCGCCGCCACCGCACTGCACCTGGACGTCAATGACGTCTTCGTTCCCATGGTCCCGTCGTTGATCGTCGGCCTCATCGTTGTCCTGGTCTTCGCCTGGCTGCTCGGCCTGCAGGAACGCAACCGCCTCCGCGCCACCGCTCCGGAAATCTGGGGTGACGTCGCCGGCGGTTCGGGCAAGGGTGGACCCCGCTTTGGCCGCACCGGCTCAGCCACAGGCGCCGGCAAGCCGGGCACCGGAGGCGGCACCGGCGTCGCAGTCCTTGAACGCACCGAAGAATTGGTGGACGAGCATGACACCGCCATGGCGGATACGGCACTGGACCCCAACCGTTCAACGCTTCGTCCCAAGCTGTTCTGGTTCAACCTCGGCCTGACGGTCGCCGTCATGGTCACCCTGGTTGCCAACATCGTCCCGCTGCCGTTCGTCTTCATGGTCGGTTCCACAATCGCTCTGCTGGTGAACTTCCCCAAGGTCAAGGACCAAGGCGCACAGCTGATCGCCCACGCACCCTCGATCGTGGCAGTGGTCAGCATGGTCATGGCAGCCGCAGTCCTCACCGGCGTCCTCAACGGCACGGGCATGGTCAAGGCGATGTCCGAGTGGCTCGTTCAGATCATTCCCTCGGATATGGGCCCCTTCATGGCCGTCATCACCGGCGTGCTCAGCATTCCCATGACGTTCTTCATGAGCAACGATGCCTTCTACTTCGGTGTCCTCCCGGTCCTCAGCGAAACCGCAGCACACTACGGAGTGGATGCCGTCGACATGGCCCGGGCTTCCATCACCGGCCAGCCGTTCCACCTGCAGAGCCCGCTGGTTCCGGCAATCCTCCTGCTGGTCTCCCTGGCCAAGGTGGACCTCGGCGACCATCACAAGAAGGTCCTGTGGCGCACCGCCGTCATCTCGCTCGTCATGCTCGCCGTGGGCATGCTGACCGGAGCCATCGGCATCGGCTGACCGTCGCACGTCCGTGCAGCCAAGCCAAGTAGACTGGTTCGGAAAACCATTTGAACTTTGCAGGGGAGATCCATGGCTGCGATCAACCGTGACGACGTCGCGCATCTTGCGCGTCTGGCTCACATTGAGATGAGTGACGAAGAGCTGGACAGGATGGCGGGCGAACTTGCCGTCATCGTGGACGCGGTGAAGTCCGTGAGTGAAGCCGCCGGGGATGATGTACCGGCCACGTCCCACCCTATTCCGTTGACCAACGTGTTCCGCGAGGACGTTGTTGGCCACACCTTCACGGCGGACCAGGCGCTGTCCGGAGCCCCGGATGCGGCCGAGAACCGCTTCAAGGTCCCGGCAATCCTGGATGAGGACTAACACGATGACTGAACAGAACAACGAACTCATTCGCCACTCAGCTGCCGACCTCGCCGCCAAGCTGGGCGCCGGCGACGTCTCCGCCGTCGAGGTCACCCAGGCGCACCTGGACCGGATCGCGGACGTCGACGGCCAGGTCAACGCCTTCCTGCACGTCAACGCCGAAGAAGCCTTGGCTGTTGCTGCCGAGGTGGACGCCGCCCGTGCAGCCGGCGAGGACCTGCACGCGCTCGCCGGTGTGCCGATCGCGGTGAAGGACCTGATCGTCACCATCGGCCAGCCCACCACTGCGGGCTCCAAGATCCTCGAGGGCTGGCACAGCCCCTACGACGCCACGGTGATCAAGAAACTCCGTGCCGCGAAGATGCCGATCCTCGGCAAGACCAACCTTGACGAGTTCGCGATGGGTTCTTCCACGGAGCACTCCGCGTTCGGGCCCACCCGCAACCCGTGGGACCTGGACAGGATCCCCGGCGGTTCCGGTGGCGGGTCCGCTGCCGCCGTCGCTGCTTTTGAAGCGCCGCTCGCCCTGGGCACGGATACCGGCGGATCCATCCGCCAGCCCGGTGCCGTCACCGGAACCGTGGGCATGAAGCCGACGTACGGTGCCGTGTCCCGTTACGGCGCCATTGCGATGGCTTCGTCGCTGGACCAGATCGGTCCTGTGTCCCGTACGGTGCTGGACTCCGCCCTCCTGCAGGAAGTCATCGGCGGCCACGATCCTTTCGACTCCACGTCACTGACCGATCCGTTCACCAACCTGGTTGAGGCTGCCCGTCTGGGCAACGTTGCCGGGATGAAGATCGGCATCATCAAGGAACTGCACGGCGAGGGCTACCAGGCCGGCGTCGAGAACCGTTTCAACGAATCCCTTGAGCTGCTCAAGGAAGCCGGAGCGGAAATCGTCGAGGTCTCCTGCCCCAACTTGAAGTACGCCTTGGGCGCCTACTACCTCATCATGCCCTCCGAGGTCTCCAGCAACCTGGCCAAGTTCGACGGCGTCCGGTACGGTCTGCGGGTACTGCCCAAGGATGGTCCCATGACCATTGAACGTGTCATGGCAGCCACGCGCGCCGCTGGTTTCGGCGACGAAGCCAAGCGCCGCATCATCCTTGGAACCTATGCTTTGAGCGCCGGCTACTACGACGCCTACTACGGTTCCGCGCAGAAGGTCCGCACGCTCATCCAGCGCGACTTCGATGCTGCGTTCGCGCAGGCGGACGTCCTGATCTCCCCGACGGCGCCCACCACGGCGTTCAAGCTGGGGGAGAAACTCGACGACCCCCTGGCCATGTACCTGAACGACGTCGCTACGATTCCTGCCAATTTGGCCGGCATTCCGGGCCTCTCGCTGCCGGGCGGCCTGGCCGATGAAGACGGTCTGCCGGTTGGTATCCAGTTGCTGGCTCCGGCCCGCGAGGATGCGCGCCTCTACCGTGTGGGCGCGGTGCTCGAATCCGCCCTCGAAGAGAAGTGGGGCGGTCCGATGCTTGCGCAGGCACCTCTGTTGAATAAAGCCGGGCTCGGCACTGTTACATCTACCGCCGGAGGTTCCAACTAATGTCCGTCGACGCAATCCTGAGCTTCGAAGAAGCCATGGAGAAGTACGATCCCGTCCTGGGGTTTGAGGTCCACGTTGAGCTCAACACCAAGACCAAGATGTTCTCCTCCGCCCCGAACGTCTTCGGCGACGAGCCGAACACCAATGTCAACGAGGTGGACCTGGGCATGCCCGGTGTCCTTCCCGTCGTGAATAAGGCGGCTGTGGAGTCATCCATCAAGATCGGCCTCGCCCTGAACTGCAAGATCGCCGAGTCCTGCCGTTTTGCCCGGAAGAACTACTTCTACCCGGACACTCCCAAGAACTTCCAGACCTCGCAGTATGACGAGCCCATCGCCTACGACGGCTACCTGGACATCGAGCTCGAGGACGGCACGGTCTTCCGCGTCGAGATCGAGCGCGCCCACATGGAAGAGGACGCCGGGAAGCTGACCCACATGGGTGGCGCCGCAGGCCGCATCCAGGGCGCCGACTACTCCTTGGTGGATTACAACCGCGCCGGTGTTCCCCTCGTGGAAATCGTCACCAAGCCGATTGAGGGCGCGGGCAGCCGCGCACCGGAACTCGCGAAGGCCTATGTGGCTGCCGTCCGCGAGATCGTGAAGAACCTTGGCGTGTCCGACGCCCGCATGGAACGCGGCAACGTCCGTTGCGATGCGAACGTGTCCCTGCGCCCGCACGGCCAGGAACGCTTCGGTATCCGCTCGGAGACCAAGAATGTCAACTCACTGCGCGCCGTCGAACACGCCGTCCGCTACGAAATCCAGCGTCACGCCGCGGTGCTGGATTCCGGCCAGCCGGTTGTCCAGGAGACCCGCCACTGGCACGAGGACACACGTTCGACGACGTCGGGCCGGGCCAAGTCCGACGCCGACGACTACCGCTACTTCCCGGAGCCGGACCTGGTTCCCGTGGTTGCCTCGCGTGAGTGGGTGGAGGAGCTTCGCGCCACCCTCCCCGAGCCGCCGGCCGAGCGCCGGAAGCGCCTCAAGGAAGCCTGGGGCTACTCCGACCTCGAATTCCGCGACGTCGTCAACGCCGGGGTCATGGACTCCATCGAGGAAACCGTCGCGGCCGGTGCCACGGCCGACGTAGCCCGCAAATGGTGGATGGGCGAGGTTGTTGGCCGCGCCAAGGTTGCCGACGTGGAACCGGCAGAACTCGGCGTCACCCCGCAGCTGATTGTTGAACTCAACAAGCTTGTTGAGGGCGGCAAGATCAACAACAAGATGGCATCCCAGGTACTGGACGGCGTCCTCGCCGGAGAAGGTACGCCGGAGGAGATCATCGCCAAGCGCGGCCTGGCCGTCGTTTCCGACGACGGCCCCCTCCTGGAAGCCATTGACGCAGCCCTGGCAGCCCAGCCGGACGTCGCCGAGAAGATCCGCGGCGGCAAGATCCAGGCCATCGGCGCGATCGTGGGCGGGGTCATGAAGGCCACGCGCGGGCAAGCCGATGCCGGACGCGTCCGTGAGCTGATCCTCGAGAAGCTCGGTGTCCAGGGCTAGTTAGCCCAACCAGCTGGCAGCAGTGGTTGTTTTGAGCGATCAAAACAACCACTGCTGCCAGCTATTTTTTTGCCCAGCCGCGCGCTGTGACGAAAAGTGATTTCTAAGCGCAGTTTCAATCATGATGTTGCAAAAAGAGATGCGAGTCACTTATTGTTTGTTAAACGGTTAACGAGCGTGGCTTGAATCACATTGATGGTGTCGCTCAGCACTTGAGGAGACTGCATGAACTCGACGACGGAACAGGCTCCGGCACTGCCGGAAGCTCGCCGAGTCCCGGATCCCGCGGGCATAACAGTCCGCGGCTCCGGTCCGAAGAAGCGGAAGAGGAGCAACGTCCAGAAGCAGAGTTTCCGGGCCCGCCTGCGGCGCGACAAGCAGATGCTGCTCATGATGCTCCCGGGAGTGGCCTTTCTCCTGCTCTTCTTCTACATACCGATCCTGGGCAACGTCATCGCGTTCCAGGACTACCAGCCCTACCTGGGCATCGGTGACAGCCTGTGGGTGGGCTGGCAGAACTTCGTGGACCTTTTCGGCAATCCGGACTTCATCCACGCTTTCTGGAACACCTTGTACCTGGCCGCCTGGCAGTTGGTCTTCCTCTTCCCGGTGCCGCTGGTCCTGGCACTGATCGTGGATTCACTGATCAGCACCCGCGTCCGCCGGATCTTCCAAAGCATCGCCTACCTGCCGCACTTTCTTTCCTGGGTCCTGGTCATCGCGTTCTTCCAGCAGATGCTCGGCGGCGCAGGTTTCGTCAACAACGTGCTCCGGGACTGGGGCATGGAACCTATCCCGTTCATGACCAACCCGGAGACGTTCCCGGTGTTGGTGGTGGTCCAGATGATCTGGAAGGACGCCGGCTGGGCCATGATCATTTTCCTGGCGGCACTTGCCAGCATTGATGCCTCGCTCTACGAGGCGGCAGCGGCCGACGGTGCGGGTCGCTGGCGCAGGATGTGGCACATCACCCTGCCCGGCCTCAGGCCCGTGATCGTCCTCCTGCTCATTCTTCGCATCGGAGACATTCTTTCCGTGGGCTTCGAGCAGTTCATCCTGCAGCGCGACGCCGTGGGGGCAGGCGCCGCGGAAGTGCTTGACACCTTCACCTATTACACGGGCGTGGTGGGAGGCGGCTGGAGCTCGGGCGCGGCAGCCGGCCTGGCCAAGGGCATAGTCAGCGCCCTGCTGATATACGGCGCCAACAAACTTGCCCACCGCTTCGGCGAAGACGGAATCTTCGCGCAACGAGTGCGCTGAAAGCCACGCTGACCCGCGCGCCTGCCGCGCTGCGCCCGCCGCATTAGGAGAAACCCCATGGCAACAACACTTTTCACCAGGAAACCCCGGGAGCTTAGCTACAACCCCAAGCGCCCCGTGTGGAAGGAGAAGCCTTCCGCCCTGTATCAAACGGTCAAAGCGGTAGTCCTGGTTATCTTCAGCGTGTCCATCCTGACGCCCATTTTGCTGGTCGTCTCCACGTCCCTGGCTGACAACGAACAACTCGTGAAGGCCGGCGGGTTCGTGCTCTGGCCCGAACGTCCAACCTTGGAAGCGTACGCCACCATTTTCAAGGGCCCCATGGTGTTGCAGTCCCTCGGGGTCAGCATGCTGGTAACCGTAGTGGGTACCATCATGGCGCTGTTCGTGACCATCACCATGGCCTACGCCACCAGCCGCACGGTCCTGTTTGGCCGTCCGGTGGTCCTTGCGGTCCTGTTGACCCTCCTGTTCGCACCTGGCCTGATTCCGTCCTTTCTGATGATCCGCCAGCTTGGCCTGTTGGATTCGTTGTGGTCGCTGATCCTTCCCGGCATTTTCGGGGCCTTCAACTTTGTGGTCATGCGTTCGTTCTTCATGAATATCCCGGGCGAGCTCATCGAAAGTGCCAGGATCGACGGAGCCAACGACTGGCAAATCCTGTGGCGCATCGTGATGCCGCTGTCCAAAGCCGTGATCGCCGTCGTCGGGCTGTTTTACGCAGTGGGCTTTTGGAACTCGTTCTTCAACGCTTTGCTCTACATCAACGACCACAGCAAGTGGCCCATCCAGTTGCTGCTCCGCAATTTCGTGGTCCAGGGCAGCGGTGCGGCGGACCAGTTGGGAATCACCACCTCACCGCCACCCCAGTCCATCCAGATGGCAGTGGTGGTGGTAGCGCTTGTCCCGATCCTGATGGTCTACCCGTTCCTCCAAAAGCACTTCGCCAAGGGCGTGATCACCGGCGCCGTCAAGGGCTAGCGCCACGCCGGGAACACGCGTTCACCAAGCAACTTCAATCACGCATATCAGCTATGAAGCAAGTAACCAGAAAGGGTTATGCCATGACCAGCACTACCTCTCAGGCTGGATTCAGCCGCCGCGGTTTCCTTGGCCTCGCCGGGCTGGCCGTCACCGCCGCAGGCTTGTCCGCTTGCGGTGGCGGCGGGGCCGCGGGCAACGGAGGCGCCGCCGCCTCCGCGTCGGTCACGTTGCCCACGTATAAGGAATTCACCGGCGTCACTCCGGATATCGCCGGTAACGCAAAGGGCCTCCAAGCCGCCTACTTCAAGCTGCCCACCGCCGTGCAGTCCGTGAAGGCGCCGCCGCTCAAAGGCAAAGTCACCGGCCTGACGGAAACCTTCGAAACCATGAGCCCGGGCCTGAAGGACAATCCCTTCTGGCAGCGGCTCAATGCCAAGCTCGGCGGCGACCTGGAGCTTCAGATTGCCGAAGACATTGGCGACGGCTATCCGGCCAAGTTCGCCACGGTGCTTGCCAGCAATGATCTTCCGGACATGATGTGGGTTCCGCCGAACCAGGGTATCCCCAACGTTGGCCCGATGCTCGAGGCCAAGTTCCAGGACCTGACCCCGTACCTTTCCGGTGACGCCGTCCTTGAGTACCCCAACCTTGCCGCACTGAAGCCCGATTCCTGGAAGACCGCCGTCGTGAACGGCAAGATCTGGGGAGCTCCCATCCCGAGTACCCCCTTCGGGCAGGTCTACGCGGGCAACCATGACGTGTGGGCGCAGGTGGGTGGCTTCGAAGCTGCCAACGCCGAGGAATTCCTGCAGAAGGCCAAGGAGCTGACCCGTCCCGGTGAACAGAAATACGCGCTGGAACCTGCATACATCAACGCCCTCCACATGGTGACTGAGTGGTTTGGTGCGCCGAACAGTTGGGCCGTCAATAAAGACCGCACGCTGACCCATCTGTATGAAACGGACGAATACATGGCGGGCGTGGAGTTCACGGCCAAGATGTTCGCGGCCGGTGTCTTCTACCCGGACGCCAAGGCCTCGGACATCCGCACGCGGGTGGCCAACGGCAGCGTTGCCGCGCAGGTGCTGGTGGGCCCGCACGATATCCGCAGCTACCGCGCCCTGAACAAGAACGCGAAATTCGACATCCTGATCCCGTTCAGTGCCGACGGCAAGGCCAAGCCCGTCTACGACATGGGCTATGGAACGGTGGGCTTCACCCCGTTCAAGAAAGCTGAAGAGGGAAAGATCCGTGAGTTGCTGGCGCTGATGAACTACCTGTCGGCACCGTTCGGCACGGTGGAGTACATGCAGAAGAACTTCGGCGAGCTTGGCCAGGATTACACCCTTGATGCCTCAGGGAATCCTGCATTGACGGAGGCAGGAGCCATCAATGCACCCGGTTTGGTGTCGGCTTTGAACATCATGTCCAGCCCCGAGAACGTCATTTTCAACCCCGGGTTCGACGACGACACCCGGTACGTCAGCCGGCAGGAAGAAAAACTGCTCGAGTTTGCCTGGCGCAATCCCACCAACGGCTCCTACTCGGACACCAACGCCAAGGTGGGTGCCAAGATCACCAAGCAGTTGCGCGACAAGGTGGTGGATATCATCACCGGCCGCGCAAAGATCGACGAACTCAAGGACGCAGTCAAGCGCTGGAAGAGCGAGGGCGGGGACAAGATGCGCGATGAGTACCAGGCCGCGTTGGACCCCAACGCGCCTGTCTTCAGGAGCTAGCCTCAAACCAACAACGAAACCACGCAGACGCGAAGAACACAGCAAGGGGAACCATGGCAAAAGCGGGCACCACAGGAGTCAGGCCCACCATCCGCATGGTGGCCGAACTCGCGGGCGTTTCCACGGCCACGGTCTCCTATGTGCTGTCAGGTCGCCGCGGTGAGGGCGGACCCGGGGTGTCGGATGCGACGGCGGACAAGGTCAAGGCGGTAGCCGAGCGGCTCGGCTACCGCCCCAACCAGGCTGCCCGGGCCATTCGGACAGGCCGGACAAATACGGTGATCCTGTCCTTGACCATGCTCTCCGACCCTTGGTCGCTGTCGGTCATCGAAGCCGTTCAGAAAGCGTCAGCTCCACTGGGCATCACGCCGATGATCTTGGGTGACGCCGACTGGGTCAAGGTGCTGGGCACGCACAATGCCGATGCGGTCTTTGTGGACGCAGTCCGTCCTGAGCAGCGGGAAGCCCTGCGCCGGCTCGCCGGGCACGGCACCACGCTGGTGGTCTTTGACGAGGAGCTGCCCGCGGAGGGCTTCGATGTCATCCGTTCCATCGCCGGACCAGGCTGCCGCATGGCCGTGGAGCATCTGCTCCACGGTCACCGGCGGATTGCCTGCCTGACCCCGGCATCAGCGGGAGGCAAGACCGGCGGGACCAGGTACCAGGCCTACTCGTCCGCTTTGGCTGCGGCGAAGATCCCGGAAAGAGACGATTACGTCGGCCTGTTCGACGGCACCACCGCCGGAGCCTACGCTGCGGCAACACGGCTGCTCAGCATGCCGGACCGGCCCACAGCCATTTACGCCACCACGGATTACGCCGCGGTCAGCGCCATCAACGCGGCCCAACGCCTGGGCCTCGCCGTGGGCACAGACGTGGACATCATCGGTGTGGGCAACACAGTGGAAGGCGAACGGATGTCGCCCTCGCTGAGCACTGTGGGCCCCGTTGACTTCTTCGACAAACTCGCCCGGCTGCTCCTGCGGCGGGCAACCGGTCACGCCGCCCCGGAGGCACCCGGAGTCCTCGACTTCCCCTGGCACTTGTTCGTGCGCGAATCGGCGCCGCACCGAAATGCCGAAACCAGACTCAACTAAAACAGCAGAAGGAAAAATTACACGCCATGGAAAAGGATTTGAAGGTCGGCATCGTGGGTTTCGGCTTGCGTTCAGGGCTGTGGAAGCACGCCCACAAGCCGGGCCAAGGCTCCGAAGTCACCGTTGTTTGCGACCTCAGTGAACGTGGCCGGGCAGACGCCGCCGGCAGCATCCCGACGGCCCGCATCACCGGAGATCTGGAGGAACTGCTGGACAGCGGGATCGACGCCGTCCTCGTCCTGACCCCCGACAACCAGCACGCGGCCGTCGCCGTCCGAACGCTTAAGGCGGGCATCCCCACTTTCTGCGAGAAACCCCTGGACATCACGGTGGAGGCTGCGGACCTGATCCTGAAGACGGCCTTTGAAACCGGAACCCGCTTGTACGTAGGCCACAACATGCGCCACATGCCTGTGGTGGTCCAGATGCGCAACCTGATCGAGGATGGCAGGATCGGCGACGTCAAAGCGGTCTGGTGCCGCCACTTCGTGGGCCACGGGGGAGACTTCTACTTCAAGGACTGGCACGCCCAGCGCGCCAACGTCACGTCCCTTCTCCTCCAAAAAGGTGCCCACGACATTGATGTCATCCACTGGCTGGCCGGCGGATACACCAAGCGGGTTGCCGCCGTCGGAGACCTCGCAGTCTATGGTGACGTGGCCAACCGCGGTGATAACACCGGCAAGCGCATGGGGGACTGGTTCTCGATCGACAACTGGCCGCCCACCGAGCAGAAAGACCTGGCGAAGGTCATTGATGTCGAGGACATCTCCATGATGAACATGGTGCTCGACAACGGCGTCCTGGCCAGCTATCAGCAGTGCCATTTCACCCCTGATTACTGGCGAAATTACACGGTTATCGGCACCAAAGGCCGGATCGAGAACTTCGGCGACGGGCCAGGGGAGACCATCAAAGTGTGGACCAGCCGGACCTCCGGCTACGCGGAGCCGGACCAGGTCATCCCCATTCAGGACGGCGAAGGCGGCCACGGCGGTGCGGACCCTCTCCTGATCGGGGAGTTCCTGCGCTTCGCCTCCGAAGGCGGCCGGACCCGGACAAGCCCGGTTGCCGCCCGGCAGGCAGTAGTGGCCGGCATCCTCGCGACGGAATCGCTGCGCAGTGACGGCTCGGCCCGGGAGGTGCCGGAGCTCCCGGCCGATTTGGTGGCGTACTTCGACGCCGGCCAGCCCGCTCGCCACGCGGTTAACTGCGGTCTACTTGGGTGAGGAGAGCCCGGTCATGACGGTTTGAAGTGACTCGCAAACCGTCATGACCGATTTCCGTTTGAGCGTTTCGGGCCGTGCAAGGATGTCGATCTTGCGCACCGAATTCACGCCCGACAGTGGACGCATCACCACCCCGGCGTCCAGCACCCGCCGTGCCGTGAACCGCGGCAGCAGACCGATCGCGCCACCGGCAGATACCAGCGCCGCCACGGTCGAATAGTCGTTGATGCGATGCAGCACCTCGGCAGGCCGCCCGCTCACGGCAACGACGGCGGCAAGGACGTCCGCGGGCGAATAGCCATCGCGGCTGGTCACCCACGGTTCATCCACGACGTCGGACGGACCCAGTTGGCGCCGCGAAGCCAGCGGGTGTCCTGCCGGCAATGCGACATCCAGGGGTTCATCGGCCAGCGGAATCACGGCAACTTTGTCTTCGGGCCATGGCGGGCTGTTGTCCATGCGGTGGGCGAGGACCAGGTCGTAGCGCGCTGCCAACCCCGGGAAATCCTCCTGGGCCACGTCCTCGTCGGCGAGCCGCAGGCGGGGTGACTTCCCGCCGTCGGACTCTGTTTTCGAAACCAGCAGCGCTGCCAGGGGAGCGAACAGCGCCTGCCCGGCGCTATGGAAGGCGCTGACGCTGACGGGCGCGTCCGGGGCGTCGTGGTAGGCACCAATCGCCGCCCGCGCATCCGCCATGGCGTTGACGACGGCGGCGCCCGCCTCGGCGAGGACGCGGCCGGCGTCGGTCAGCACCAGGGCGCGGCCCTCCTTGCGCGTCAGCGGCACGTCGACCGATTTCTGCAGCAGCGCGAGCTGTTGGGATACGGCTGAGGGCGTCACCATGAGCGTGTCTGCGACGGCCTTGACGCTGCCCAGGTCGCCGAGTTCGCGAAGCATCTGCAGCTGGTGAATTTCCATTAGCAAATCCTAAATCGTTGATTGAGAAGATTCTAATTGTGCTAAATCGTTGGCGAGGCTCTAATAGAAGTCAGCAGCAGCGAAGCAGCCCTGGCAGTGAGGAATTCCATGAAGGCTCTCTACAAATCCGGACCACACGCAGGGTTCGAACTCGTCGAACGTCCAGAGCCCCAGGCGGGTCCCGGCGATGTCAAGATCCGTGTGATGACCACCGGCATCTGCGGCACCGACCTCCACATCCAGAGTTGGGACGCCTGGGCGCAGGGCATCATCGAAACGCCCCTCATCGCCGGCCACGAGTTCTACGGCGAAGTAGTGGAAATCGGCGAGGCCGTCCGCGACGTCAAAGTAGGGGACAGGGTCTCCGGCGAAGGCCACGTGGTGTGCGGAATCTGCCGCAACTGCCGTGCCGGACGCCGCCAGATGTGCATTCATACGGTTTCCGTCGGCGTGCAGCGCGATGGTGCCTTCGCCGAATACGTCGTCATCCCGGAAACCAACGTCTGGGTTCACCACGACGAGTCCGTCACCCCTGAACTCGGCGCCATCTTCGATCCCTTCGGTAACGCCGTACACACCGCGCTGAGCTTCCCCTTGGTGGGCGAGGACGTCCTCATTACCGGTGCCGGCCCCATCGGCCTCATGGCCATCGCCGTCGCCCGCCACGCAGGTGCCCGGAAGATTGCCATTACGGACGTGTCCGCTCCGCGGCTCGAGCTGGCCCGCCGGATGGGCGTGGACCTCGCCGTCGATGTTTCCAAGATGCGCGTTCGTGAAGCGCAGCAGGAACTGGGCATGCGCGAAGGCTTCGACATCGGGCTCGAAATGTCCGGACACCCCACGGCACTGCCTGAGATGATCGACAACATGAACCACGGCGGACGCATCGCCATGCTTGGCCTTCCGAGCCAATCCATCGACATCGACTGGGGCAAGGTTGTCACTCACATGCTCACCCTCAAGGGCATTTACGGCCGTGAAATGTTCGAGACCTGGTATGCGATGAGCGCCATGCTCTCTTCCAACCCCGTACTGCACCGCAGCATCTCCGCCGTCGTCACGGACAAGCTTCCCGCCACCGAGTGGGAAAAGGGCTTCGAGATCGCCCGCAACGGTGTGGGCGGCAAAGTGGTCCTTGACTGGACTGAACTGTAACCGCCCCGCACCGCATTCGACCCCCGGAAAGACTGAGGAGCACCATGTATTCAGCCATCAAAGACCAACTGCAGGCCGAACTGGACGAGATCCGGAGTGCCGGACTCTTCAAGACCGAACGCCACATCGATTCGCCGCAGGCCAGCCACATCGCAGCAGGCCAGCTGGGGCAGCCGGCCAACCAGGTCCTGAACTTCTGCGCCAACAATTACCTTGGCCTGGCCGACCACCCGGACATCATTGCCGCGGCCAAGTCGGCAATGGACGAGCGGGGCTTCGGCATGGCTTCCGTGCGGTTCATTTGCGGAACCCAGGACCTTCACCTGGAACTCGAAGCCCGTGTTTCGCAGTTCCTGGGCACCGAGGACACCATCCTCTTCTCCAGCTGCTTCGACGCCAACGGCGGCGTCTTCGAGTCCCTGTTCGGGCCGGACGGTGCCATCATTTCCGACTCCCTGAACCACGCGTCCATCATCGACGGCATCCGCCTCAGCAAGGCCAAGCGGTTCCGCTACGCCAACCGGGACATGGCTGACCTCGAAGCCAAGTTGCTTGAGGCCTCCGGTTCGCGACGGAAGATCATCGTCACCGACGGGGTATTCTCCATGGACGGCTACCTCGCCCCGCTTGAGGCCATCTGCGACCTCGCCGAGAAGCATGACGCACTGGTCATGGTGGATGACTCCCACGCGGTCGGCTTCATGGGCCCCACTGGTGCGGGCACGCCGGAGCACGCCGGGGTTTCCGGGCGCGTGGATATCTACACGGGCACGTTCGGCAAGGCACTGGGTGGCGCTTCCGGTGGCTACGTTTCCGGCCGCGGCGAAATCGTGGCGATGCTCCGTCAAAAGGCACGCCCTTACCTGTTCTCCAACTCGCTTGCCCCGGCGATCGTTGCGGCAACCATTAAGGCGATCGAGCTCGTTCAGGGCTCGGGGGAGCTGCGCACCAAGCTCTTCGAAAACGCCGCGCTGTTCCGCCGCCGGATGAGCGAGGAAGGCTTCGAGCTGCTCGACGGCGAACACGCCATTATCCCGGTCATGTTCGGCGACGCCGTGGTCGCGGCCCGTATTGCCGACGAGATGCTCAACAACGGCGTCTTCGTGACTGCCTTCAGTTACCCCGTGGTTCCCAAGGGGGCCGCCCGCATCCGCGTCCAGCTTTCTGCCGCCCACAGCACGGACGACGTCGAAGCCTGCGTCCAGGCGTTCGTCAAGAGTCGCGCCGCGGTCGCCTAAAGCCCCACCCGTCCCTCTATCACTTCCCACCCCCTTTTCGGCGTCCCTCTGTCAGGTCCCGCCGCTTTTTCGGCGTCCCTCTATCACTTCCCGTCACGCCCCACTTTCTTCAGAAGAGTGAGAGAGCGATGGGGGTTTTGGGGTGGGGTGTGAGAGAGCGTTGGGGGTTTTGGGGTGGGATGTGAGAGAGCGATGGGGGTTTTCGGGTGGGATGTGAGAGAGGATGGTCCCATGGCTTCGATTTATGACGTTGTGATCGTTGGCGGCGGAATCGCCGGTTTGTCCCTCGCTTCGGCGCTGGCCGGGAAGTGTTCGGTGGCGCTCCTGGAAGCTGAGCAGGAGCTGGCCTTCCATACGTCCTCCAGATCCGCCCGCCAGCTGATTCCCAGCTATGGCCCGCCGGTGGTGCAGGAACTGACCATGCGGACCTTGGAACTCTTGAAGGCCAGGGACGACGACGCCCCGGAACCCGTCCTGACACCCCGCAGCTTCATGCTGGTGGGCGATGAGGAAACCGTTCGGGCCGAAGCGAGCGGGAACATGACGCCGATTCCGCACGCCGAGGCGCTCGCATTGTGTCCCGTCCTCAGGCCGGATTCCTTCACTGCAGCCGGACTGGACAGCGGCTCCTTCGGTTGTAATGCCCCGCTGTTGCTCGAGGACCACCGCCAAAAGGCCGAGGCTGCCGGCGTCGACATCATCACCGGCGCGCGGGTCCATTCCGCACAGCGGCTGGGCAGCGGCTGGGAGGTGGGGGCCGGCGTCGAGGCCTTCCAATCCGCCGTCGTTGTCAATGCCGCGGGGGCCTGGGCTGACGAACTGGCCGTCATCAGCGGCGTGGAAAAACTGGGCTTGCAGCCCTACCGCCGGACCGCGGCGATCGTCAACGTGCAGACACCGCTCGCGCCACAAACCCCCATGGTGTGCGCCGCGGACGATTCGTTCTACTTCCGCCCGGAAGGTCAGCAGGTTCTCATCTCGCCGTCGGAGCATGTGCCGAGCGGCGCCGAAGACGCCAAACCATATGCGGGCGACGTGGACAAGCTGATCAGCGTGCTGAATTCGGTCACCACCCTGGGTATCCAAGGCACGGACCGCTCATGGACGGGCCTCCGGACGGAAGCAGCTGACGGCGTCCCGGTGGTGGGGTTCGACGCCGAGGCCAAAGGTTTCTTCTGGCTCGCCGGCCAGGGCGGGTACGGCTTCCAGACTTCCTCGGCAATAGCCGAGCTGGCCGCCGCCATCATCACGGGGGACAGTCCGGAATCCCGGACAGCTGAACAGCTGGCTGCCGTCCGCTGGTCCATCCGGCGCTGAACAATAGGGACATGAGCCGAACAACCCCAGCCAGCACACTCATCACCAACATCGGGGAGCTGATGACCCAGGACCTGGAACACCGGGTCTTGAAGGACGCAGCTCTGGTGTTCGAAGGGGAGCGGATTTCCTGGATCGGGTCCAGCGCCGCTGCTCCCGCCGCAGATGAAAGGGTCGACGCCGGTGGCCGCGCCGTCCTGCCGGGCTGGGTCGATTCGCACTCCCATCTGGTTTTCGCAGGGGACCGCACAGCGGAGTTCGAAGCCCGGATGGCAGGGGAGAGCTACACCGCGGGCGGGATTGCCGTGACCACGGGCGCCACGCGCAGTGTCAGCGATGCCGAGCTTGCGGGCCTGGTCAGGGAGCGGGTCCACGAGGCCGTCTCCCAAGGGACCACGTACCTCGAAAGCAAGACCGGCTATGGGCTGGACGTGGCGAACGAGGAACGCAGTGCCCGCATCGCGGCGGAGCTGGTGGACGAGGTCACCTATCTCGGCGCACACCTGGTGCCGGCGGGTGCGGACCCGGAAGAATATACGGACCTGGTGTGCGGAGCAATGCTCGACGCCGTCCTGCCGCATGTCCGTTGGGCGGACGTCTTCTGTGAGCAGGGCGCTTTCACCGAGGACCAGTCCCGCCGTGTCCTCAAGGCCGCCAAGGATGCCGGTTTGGGATTGCGCGTCCACGGCAACCAGCTGGGCGAAGGGCCGGGGGTGGCGCTGGCCGTCGAGTTCGACGCCGCGAGCGTGGACCACGTGAACTACCTTTCGGACAAGGATGTGCTGGCGCTCGCCGAAACGTGGGCTCATTGGAACCCGGTCACCGGTACCGGCACGCGTGGCACAGTGGCTACTTGCCTTCCTGCTTGCGATCTCTCCACTCGACAGCCTTTGGCGCCGGGCCGTGAGTTGATCGACGCGGGCGTGCAGATCGCGCTGGCGGCGAACTGCAACCCCGGCACGTCCTACACCACGTCCATGGCATTCTGTGTCACCACGGCTGTGCTGCAGATGCGCTTGAGCGTCCACGAAGCTGTCCGGGCGGCGACGTACGGCGGCGCATTGGCGCTTGGCAGGGAGTCAGGGAACGACGTCGACGGTCAGCGGGCGGTGGGTTCGCTCGCCGTCGGTCATCGCGCGGATTTGCACATGCTGAAGGCTCCTTCGGCAACGCATCTGGCGTACCGTCCCGGGATTCCGATGACGCATTCGGTGTGGCGGGCCGGCGTGCAGGCTGTTTGAGGACGATTCAGAAGTACAACAAAGAGGGGCTGTGTTCCGGGTGGAACGCAGCCCCTCTTTTGCTTTCCGGACTGCTGGCCGACGATGCGCACCGAATGGGCAGTCCCATCCCCGCCAATGATCCTTGTTAGATCGAAAATGATCGTTTAGTGTTTCTATAGATCAGAAAACGTCATTAGATGAGCAGGGGCGGAAACGGACGATGAGCGAGAACATGCTGGGTGCCTTCATGGAAGAAGAGCTGGTTTCCCAGCCCGAGGTCTGGCAGCGCGCCATGGAACAAGCCCGCACCGAGCAGTTGCTGCCGGAGGACGGCAAACGGGTCGCCGTCATCGGCTGTGGCACGTCATGGTTCATGGCCCAGAGCTATGCCGCTGCCAGGGAAAGCGCGGGCAAAGGCGTGACGGACGCGTTCGCCGCGTCGGAAGCATTCCTGAGCAGCAACAGCCCCGGGCGGAAGTACGACGCCGTTGTGGCCATCACACGCTCCGGCACCACCACGGAGGTGCTCGGCATCCTGGCTGAGTTGCAGGGGAATGTCCCCACCGTAGCCATCATCGGCGACACCTCCTCGCCGATCGTCGGGCTGGCAGACACCGTGGTGGACCTCCACTACGCCGATGAACGCTCGGTGGTGCAGACCCGCTTCGCCACCACGGCCTTGGTCTACATGCTCACCAGCCTTGGCATCGACGTTCAGCAAGCAATTGATGACGCCCGTGACGCCGTGGCAGCGCCGGTCTCCCGGGAACTTCTGGACGCAGAGCAATTCACTTTCCTCGGCACCGGCTGGACAGTGGGGCTGGCCCACGAGGCCGGCTTGAAGATGCGCGAAGCAGTGCAGGGGTGGACCGAGTCCTACCCCGCCATGGAGTACCGCCATGGCCCCATCTCCATCGCGGCACCGGGGCGCGTCACGTGGTTGTTCGGTGCCCAGCCGGAAGGCTTGGACAGCGACATGGCCGTCACCGGCGCCCTCTACATCCACACGGACAAGCATCCGCTGGCTGAACTGGTCCGTGTCCACAAGGTCACTTTGGAACGTGCGCGCGTTCGTGGCTTGAATCCGGACCTGCCGCGGAACCTGACGCGCTCCGTTATTCTCGACGCGCCGGCCTAGGCAACCGGTCATGGTTCTCGGAACCGCAGAATCAGCGGTCTTGTGTTTCGACGTTGGCGGGACGGACATCAAGGCCGGCGTGGTGGATGCCAAGGGGCAGGTCCTGGGCATGCGCCGCGTCCCTACGCCGTTGGACCCTGCCCGCCCCGGCGAAGCCGTCCTGGACAGGCTTGCTGAGCTAAAAACCGAGTTGGCATCGGAATTTCCTGAAGCGCCCGCCAAAGCAGCAGGCATCATCGTCCCGGGAATCGTGGACTCCGTAGCGGGCGTGGGGATCTATTCCGCCAACCTTGGATGGCGCAATTTCCCTTTCACGGCCGAAGCCACAAAAAGGCTTGGCATCCCCGTTGCGTTCGACCACGATGTCCGCTCCGCGGCCGCGGTTGAGCACAGCTTTGGCGGATCCAAGGAATTCAACGACGTTGTAGTGATGGTGGTCGGGACAGGGATTGCGGCAGCAGTGTTCTCGGGTGGCAAGGCTGTCACCGCAGGCGGTTTCGCCGGCGAGCTCGGCCACGCCCAGGTTCCGGACCCCGACGCCGCAGGCTCCACCATCCTGGAAGCAGTGGGCTCGGCAGGGGCGATTGCCAAGCGTTACCACCGGGAATCGGGAATCCGTGTGGACGGTGCACGCGGTGTGCTGCTCCGGGCAAACGCCGGAGATGCAGTTGCCGCCCGTGTCTGGGCTGATGCCGTTGATGCCCTGGCCTTCACTATCTGCCAATGCGTGAACATTATTGGAACCGAAGCCGTGGTGGTCGGTGGAGGGCTGGCTGAAGCAGGCGACGACTTGCTCGAGCCACTCCGGAAACGGGTGGACGCCATCCTGGACTTCCAGCGCAGGCCCCAACTCATCCGTGCCCAGCTGGGGCAGGACGCCGGTTTGCTCGGTGCCGCCCTGAATGCCCGGGCCCTTCTGGGAGGCACGCCATGAAACGAGCCAGCGTGAACCGCATTATTACGGTGACTGCCAATCCGGCCATCGACATGACCTACACCGTGCAGGGGATCACCGAGGGTGCCAGCCACCGGGTTCCCACGCCCTTGAGCCGTGCGGGGGGCAAGGGCATCAACGTAGCCCGGGTCGCCCACCAGCTGGGATACCCCGTACTCGCCATTGCACCTACAGGCGGCGCGGCAGGGCAGACACTCGCGGCCGAGCTGTGGACCAGCGGCGTTCCGCACACGCTGGTGGCAGTCGCCGCCGAAACCCGCCGCAGCATAGCGCTGGTGGATACCGTCGCGGGGGAGACGTCCATCTTCAACGAGGAAGGCCAGGCCCTTCTGCCGGACGAGTGGCGTTCACTGCGGATCGCCGTCGTTGAGGCCGTGAGCGGCAACCGCAACCTGCCAGCCTCCGTCCTGGTCGGTTCGGGAAGCCTGCCGCCGGGTGCTCCCGCGGATTTCTACCCGGAGCTTGTGCGACTGGCCCGCGACGCCGGCATCCCGGCAATCATCGACACCTCCGGTCCCGGCATCATCGCCGCGGCGAAAGCCGGCGCCGACATCCTTAAGCCCAACCATCATGAACTTGCCGAAGCGACAGGGGAGCCCAGCCTCGCAGCTGCCGCCCTCGCCCTGATCGACATGGGTGCCCGCACGGTCCTCGTCAGCGCCGGCGCGGACGGCATGCTCGCCTTCGACCACGCCGCCCCGGGCGGATACTGGAGCGCCCGCCTGCCGGAGGCGCTCAGCGGCAACCCCACAGGGGCGGGCGACGCCGGTGTGGCTGCTGCCGCCGTCGCGCTCGCCGAAGGCATCACCGAACCGCGGGAAATCCTCCGCCGGGCCACCGCGTGGTCCGCAGCGGCCGTGCTCATGCCCGCCGCAGGCGAAATCTCGCCGCGGTACCAGGAACTCCAAGACCAACTGATCGTGACATGGAAGGAGGTCCCGTGACCCTGGTCAACACCCGGGAACTCATGGACAGGGCCACCGCCACAGGAACCGGCCAAGGCGCCTTCAACGTCATCCACGTGGAGACGGCCGAGGGGCTGGTGGGAGGCGCGGAGGCAGCGGGGGTGCCGCTCATCCTGCAGATTTCAGAGAACTGCGCCAAGTACCACGGCGGGCTCGAAGCAATCGGCCAGGCAGCACTTGCCATTGCCCGGACTGCCGCGGTTCCCGTTGCGGTCCACCTCGACCACGCTGAATCCGAGGACCTGGCGCTGGAAGCGGTGGATCTAGGGTTCGGTTCGGTAATGTTCGACGGCGCCCATCTCCCTTTCGACTGGAACGTGGAAGTCACCAGGCGCGTGGCCGCCTACGCGCACCAACACGGGGTCTACGTAGAGGCAGAGCTGGGCGAGGTAGGAGGCAAGGACGGCGCGCACGCCCCGGGGGTCCGCACCGACCCCGCCGAGGCCGAAGCGTTCGTGACCGCGACCGGCGTCGACGCCTTGGCCGTAGCGGTGGGGTCCTCACATGCCATGACCGAACGCCGCGCCGTCCTTGACTTGGACCTGATCACCAAACTGAAGTCCGCCGTCGGGAAGCCTTTGGTATTGCATGGCTCCTCCGGCGTCACAGACGAGATGCTCGTAGCGGCTATTGCCGCTGGTATGACTAAGATCAACGTATCCACACATTTGAACGGGTTCTTTACCCGCGCCGTCCGTGAGTACCTCGATGCCAACCCAGCAGTGGTGGATTCCCGAAAGTACATCAAGGCAGGGCGGGACGCCTTGGTGTTGGAATCTGCTCGTATGCTCACGCTGTTCGCCAAGGCGAAATAGCCGGACCGTGAAAGGCTAGTCATGACCCGCACCGACCGGTTGACCGCCATCCTGGACCTTCTGGCCGAGTCCGGCCGGATCGAGGTCGAGGACATCGTGACCCGGCTCGGGGTGTCGCCGGCAACGGCGCGACGGGACCTGGACAGCCTGGCCAAGCAGCGCCTGCTGAGCCGGACCAGGGGCGGGGCGACCACGGGCTCTGTTGCCTATGACCTTCCGGGCCGTTACAACCGTGACGACCACGCCGAGGCCAAGCAGGCGATCGCCCAGGCGGCCTCCGAGCTGATCGGGCCCGGCGCCGTCATCGGGCTCAGCGGGGGAACAACCAACACGGCCTTGGCCCAGATCCTCTCCACCAGGGAGGACCTCAACGCCCCCTCCAACCGGCCCACCCTCACGGTGGTCACCAACGCCATCAACATCGCCGCGCAACTGGCAGTGCGTCCCCACATCAAGATCATGGTGACCGGCGGGATCCTCAATCCGCGTTCCTATGAACTCGTGGGACCTTACACGGATGTCATCATGCAGAAAGTGGCCTTGGACATCGCGTTCATCGGCGTCAACGGCGTGGACCCGGAGCTGGGACCCACCATCACCGACGAGGGCGAAGCCATGGTGAATACGGTCATGGCGGGGAGGGCCACAGAGTCCTACGTGCTCGCTGACTCCTCCAAGGTGGGGCACCGGGCCTTTGCCGCGATGGCCGGCTACGAGTTCCGGCACCTCATTACGGACTCCGGGATCAAGCCCGCAGACCGCGCGGCGTTTGAAGCCAAGGGAACCGAGGTCATCGTCGCCGCCACGCACCTTGCGGACTGACCGCTCCCGGGGAAGCAACAGGATCTGAAGGCAAGATAGGAACATGCTCCTAGCCTCACGACGCCGCCTGCGCGCCGAAGTACTCATTGTCCTGGGTCTTTCGCTGGGCCAGTCTGCCGTGTATTCGGTGGTCCAGCTCCTGGACAAGATGACCAGGGCGCCGTTGTCGGAGGCAACCTCGACGCTCAACAGGTCCCAAAGCACGCGCGAGTACTTCGACCTCACCTACCAATTGCTGGACATCCTGTTCGCCCTGGTGCCGGTGGTCCTGGTTTTCTACTTCCTGTCCCTCCATGCCTCGGGAGGATCAGCATTTGCCCGTCTTGGCTTCAACTTCGCCCGGCCAGGCAAGGATGCGCTGCAAGGCCTCGGCCTGGCTGCGGCCATCGGGATTCCGTCCCTGGGCCTGTATGCCGCGGGCCGGGCACTGGGCATCACCACGGCAATCATTCCCAGCGGCTTGGACACGTACTGGTGGACCGTGCCCGTGCTGGTGCTCTCCGCCATCCGCCACGGGATCGTCGAAGAAGTCATTGTGGTGGGCTACCTGCTGGACCGTTTCGGCAAGTTCGGGTGGAGCACAGCCGCGGCAATCGTGGTCAGCGCGTTGCTGCGGGGCAGCTACCACCTCTACCAAGGGTTCGGTCCGTTCATCGGCAACGTCGTCATGGGCCTGGTGTTCGCGTGGCTTTATACCAAGACCAAGCGCGTGATGCCGCTGGTGATAGCCCACGCGCTGCTGGACATTGTGGCATTCGTGGGCTTCAGCCTCTTCGGGAAGGCCGTAGGGCTGGGCTGACCGGGTAGGCGTAGGACCGGGAGGCCTGTGGGCCTGGAAGCCCGGACCCGCCCCTTAAAGGTATTCGGCCGCCATCGGTGGGTGACGTCATTGGCACCCGCTGATGGCGGCCGAAGTATTGTGTGGAACAGCGTCAGATGGTGACGGCTCCTGCGGCGGTTTCGAAAGTGACGGACATGATGCCGGGGGTTCCGTGCGGTGCCATCCACTGGACGGCGACGTCCTCGAGCGGCTTCTCCACGGGTTCACCCAACCACTCGGTCACGCGCTCTGCGGAACCGGCAATGGTGAGGCTGGACATCTTGACGTCGCTCTCGTAGACCTTGGACGGGTGCAGGGAGGGGTCGCCTTCCCACTTGAGCATGTACGGCACCTGGGGGTCGGCGATCAAGCCGAGGATGCCGATCTGCTGCCACACCAGTTCGCGGCCGTCCGGGAACTTGCGGTTGCCCGGGACTGCGGAGCGGCCGAGGCGTGCTTCGAACGGGGCAAGGTCGTCAACGGCGACGCACCAGCCCATCCATCCACCGCCGGCTGCCGAGCGTGCCCGGACTGCCTGGCCAAAGGGTGCCTTATCCGAAGCGGGGTGGTCCAGGACCTCCACGACTTCAAGGTATTTGCTGTCCGCCAGGGGAATGATCATGTTCCGGGTGCCGAAGCGGGGGTGCACTCCGCCCCGGACTGCGTCCACTCCCAGTGCTGCGGAAATTCGTTCGGTAGTGGCCAGGAGGCCATCTTTTTCACAAGCGTAAGAGACGTGATCCATGCGCATGGCTTCATCTTGGCACTTTGTGATTCGGGTCTCAGCTAAGTCTTGCCTAACTAAGGTGGGATGTTACGGCGTGCCCTGAGGCCGGGCACCGACCCCGGCACTGTCCCGTCGCGGAAAGACCGAAAAATACTGTCTTCGTCATAAAGGTGGGTAATTCCGTGCCGGCTTCCTAGACTGGCCGCAGTTCCAAGCACTCCCCGTTACTAAACCCATGCGCTACGAAGAGGAGCCACGTCATGTCCCAGGGATGGTCTTTCGAAACCCGCCAGATCCACGCCGGCCAGGAGCCGGATGCTGCAACCGGTGCACGCTCGCTGCCGATTTACCAGACCACTTCCTTCGTGTTCCCCAGCGCGGAGAGTGCCGCCAACCGGTTCGCGCTGGCGGAACTGGCTCCCATCTACACCCGCATTGGCAACCCCACCCAGGACGCAGTGGAACAGCGCATTGCCAGCCTTGAGGGCGGGCTCGGGGCCCTGCTGCTCAGCTCGGGCCAGGCGGCGGAGACCTTCGCGATCCTGAACATCGCCGAGGCCGGTGACCACGTGGTGGCCAGCCCCAGCCTGTACGGCGGAACCTACAACCTCCTGGCGCACACCCTGAAGAAGTTCGGTATTTCCGTGACCTTCGTCGAGGATCCGGACAACCTGGAGCAGTGGCGCAACGCCGTGCAGCCCAACACCAAGCTGTTCTTCGGCGAAGTTGTATCCAACCCCCGCCAGGACGTGCTGGACATCGAAGGCGTCGCCGCGGTTGCCCATGAAGCGGGTGTCCCGCTGATCGTGGACAACACGCTTTCCACGCCTTACCTGATCCGTCCCATCGAGTGGGGTGCGGACATTGTGGTCCACTCGGCCACCAAGTACCTGGGTGGTCATGGTGCTGCCATTGCCGGGGTAATCGTGGATTCCGGAAACTTCGACTTCAGCCAGGACCCGGAGCGCTTCCCGAACTTCAACACCCCCGACCCCAGCTACAACGGCCTGGTCTACGCCCGGGACCTCGGCAAGGACGGCGCCCTCGGCGCCAACCTTTCCTACATCCTGAAGGCCCGCGTCCAGTTGCTGCGCGACCTTGGTTCCGCAGTATCGCCGTTCAACGCCTTCCTCATTGCCCAAGGCCTGGAAACCTTGAGCCTGCGGGTGGAGCGTCACGTGGCCAACGCCACCAAGGTGGCCGAATGGCTTGAAGCCCGTGACGACGTCGAAGCGGTCGCCTATGCGGGCCTGCCGTCAAGCCCCTGGTACGACCGTGGCCGCAAGTACGGTCCCCGCGGCACGGGAGCCGTTGTTGCCTTCACCATCAAGGGTGGCGTCGAAGCCGGCAAGCGCTTCGTCGATGCCTTGGAACTGCACTCCCATGTGGCGAACATCGGTGATGTCCGTTCCCTGGTCATCCACCCGGCGTCGACCACCCACAGCCAGCTGACCGCTGAACAGCAGGCCGTTGCCGGAGTGAACCCGGGCCTCGTCCGCCTGTCCGTGGGAATCGAGCACATCGATGACATCATTGCCGACCTCGAGGCAGGATTCCGCGCGGCAAAGGGTGCCTGACCACGCCTGACGTGCGTCGCGGCGGGCCGCCCGGACTGAGGATTCTTCGCCGGGCGGCCCCGTCACGTGCGCGTTCGTGAACTAAAACGCTCCGAACCGTCATACTGCTGTCACATTCTTCGCCAGAACGGCCGTTCTCTTCCTAAACTCTAGGTGTTAGGTCATGAGTGCCAGCGATCAGCCCCGGCTTGCTGGCCGGCAACCCTCCTCCGCGGTGGGGTGCCCCGGGTGAGGACCTGGCCTGCCGCAATAACGGCGGCGGGCAAGCGCGAGGTTTAGGTGTCAAAGGAATGACCATTACTGCCACATCCCTTCCCACATCGGAAGAACAGGACGGAACCGTCAAATACGCCCGGGTGGGTTCCCTGGAGCTGGAAGCCGGCGGATTTCTCCCGGACGTTGTCCTGGCCTATGAGACTTGGGGCAAGCTCAATGCCGACGCCTCAAACGCCGTCCTCGTGGAGCACGCCCTCACGGGTAGTACGCACGTTGCACGCGGCGCCTCGGACGAGGAAGGCTGGTGGGAGCAGCTCGTTGGCCCGGGCGCAACGATCGACACCAACAGGTTCTTTGTCATTTCCATCAACATCGTGGGCGGCTGCTACGGCAGCACCGGGCCGTCGTCGCAAGCCCCGGACGGCAAGCCTTGGGGCTCCCGTTTCCCGCTGGTGACCCTGCGCGACAGCACAGTGGCCGAAGCCCGGCTCGCCGACGCCTTGGGGATCCGGCAGTGGCATGCAGTGCTGGGCGGCTCGATGGGCGGGGCGCGCGCCTTGGAATGGGCGGTGACCTTCCCGGACAGGGTTGAGCGCTGCGCCGTGATTTCCGTAGGTGCCTACAGCACCGCGGAGCAGATCGCGTTTGCGCAGGCACAGACGCTCGCAATCCGCCAGGATCCGAACTTCAACAACGGCGACTACTACCACGGCCCGGCACCTGAAACCGGCCTTGCCTTGGCGCGGCGGATTGCCCACATCACGTACCGTTCCGCGCTGGAGCTGGACCTCCGCTTCGGCCGGGAAGCGCAGCCGCAGGAGAAACCGCTGGCCGCCGCCGTGCTGGGGGAGCGGGGGCGCTACCAGGTGGAGAGTTACCTGGACCACCAGGGCACCAAGCTGGTGCGCCGCTTCGATGCCAACAGCTACATCGCGATCACCGAGGCCCTGATGTCCCACGATGTCAGGCGGGGACGCGGCCCGCTCAAGGAAGCGTTGTCCCGGGCGACGGCACAGTTTTTTGTAGCGGCCGTGAACTCCGACCGGCTCTACTTCCCGGCACAGTCGCACGAACTCGCCGAAGCCTTGCCGGGCGACGTCCCGGTCCACATCATCGAAGCCCCCATCGGGCACGACGGCTTCCTCACGGAGATCGGCCAGCTCGCGGGCCAGCTGGGCGCAGCCTTCTTTGCCGAAGACTTCAGCCGTTCATGATCTCGCCGCGCTGCTTCATGTAATCCTCCATGGCGATCTCGCCGTTGCTGAACTTCGCGTCCAGCTCTGCGAGCTTCCGCGCCCGGTAGCCCTGCGGCGCAGAGCCTCCACTTGCCGGGGGCGGCACCTGTGGTGAAGCGCCCGACGGCGGTGCCTCCGGCGGCGTTGCATCAGCCGGGCGGATGTCGGCTGGTCCCGTCGGATACCCGGGGTAGTTCTGCGGGGGATAGGCCTGGCCGGGGTAGTTCTGCGGTGGGTAGCCTGGCCCGGGCAGGTTCTGCGGTGGGTAGCCGCGGAAGCCGTCGTTATGGATTCGGCGCGCCTTGGACCGGTTGTACATGCGGATTCCAACTGGAATCACCCATGAGCAGACGATGATCCAGAAGATCAGATTGTTCACAGTGGAGCCCTCCTAGGTCCTATCCCAGCTTAGCCCCGTCGCCTCAGGGCTTCGCCGCCGCGGCAGCCCAACCATCAAACCTCCAGGTTGGGGAGCGCCAGCACAAACCAAAAAGAGAACTACTTTGCCGACGTGAGTAGGGTCCAAAGAGCTCCGAACGCGAAAAATGATCCCATCAAGATGTATACGAAGCCCAGGCCCTTGATGGTAGGAACATCAGCGAACGTGAAACCATCGGGCGCGATACCCTTGCTTTCCCTATACGCCTGTGACCAGATAGAGGCCGTTCCGCCTATGTCCCGGAAAATGAACAGACCCAAGGCAACGAGGGAGCAGCCCGCCAGAACGATAGGGGCCACTACAGCCCAGAATGGCAACCTCGCCACAGCCATAAGCAGTGAAAGTAGGAAGAGTGAAGGAAAACCAAGCATAAATACTCTGGCTACGGGGGGAATCTCAGTAAAGATCCGCCGCATGAGTCGTGGGCTTCTGATTGGTGCTCCTAACAGCAACGCGACCTATCGCGTGGTGCAAATGTTGCCCCGAGCCTACACCGATGACTTGTTTTGGCAGACTACGGGATCGGGCTCGGCGCACTAGTACCGTGAGATGACTAGTCTGTGTTCAGATTGCGCAAATACTGTCGAAGGCCCGGTATCGCGAAATCGATCTTCCCGTGGCCGGCAGGTTCCACCAGGCCGGCGGCGAGCAGGCGCGAGCGATAGTTGGCGACTAGATTGGTCTTTGCCTTCAACCTCTTCCCAAGGTCTCCGGCGATCGAAGGACCGTCATCCTGCGCCATTGCGCGAAGGAACTGGAGGTCCTTTGCCGACACGGTTGAGAGTGCGGCTTCGATGACCGTGCGGGCATTGCGCCTGTGGGCGGCCTGTACCGCGCGGTCCGCCTCGGCATCTGTCACCGTGCCGTTGTTATTCTCCGCTTCGCGCCAGAGGAAGTAACCGACGAGCTGGATCAAGAAGGGGTAGCCACCGGTCGACTCGGCTGCCTTTTGAACCAGGTGGGGCGGGACACGGAAGCCGGCGGTGGCGAAGATGGAGGCGAAAGACCGTTCAACGTCGCGGATGCCCGCCGCATGGAGGTCGATTTTGTCGGCCCGGCGCAGGAACGTGGCAACGCCTTCATTGAGCAGGTCGGATACGGCTGCAGGCAGTCCGGCGAATACCAGGCCGATCGGCAGCCGGTCCTGGATGAAGTGCTGGACGCTGGCCGCCAATTGAGCGAGTTCGTTGCGGTCGGCGGCGTGGATTTCATCCACCGTGATGATCAGGCCGGTGTGTTTGTTGTCGAGGATGTGGAGAAGTTCTTCGCCGAGCTTGCGCCATGCTACTTGGCGTTCGGGTGCCAACTGGGTGGTGATGCTGAATCCTGCGGCGCCGATGGCGGTGATCCGCCGGTTCTGCGGACCGCTGCCAAGTTCCTGGGTCAGGCTGAGCATTTCCTCGCCGACGCGACCCATGAAGCCTTCCGTTGCAGTCTCCGCGATGACTGCCCAGCCTTCTCGGCGGGCGGCGTCATGGACCTCCCCGAGCATCACCGTCTTGCCGATCCCGCGGGCTCCGGTGAAGATCGTGAGCAGTCCCGGTGCCCCGGAACCAAGCCGCAAACCGTATTTGAACTCATCAAGCAGGCCTGACCGTCCAATGATTTCCGGAGGAGTTGCTCCTGCTGAGGGCCTGAATGGATTCTCGATCATGTATCAAGCTTATGAGTCGTTGTGAGTTTTGTGAGTTTGGCGCTTCTGGTGAGGCTTATGAGTTTTGTGAGTATCCTCCGGGCTGGGACCCGGATCCCGTTGGCTCCGGGTGGAACACCATGGGCATGGTCAGTTAGCACCTGAGACGGGACCCGGCGTCGGGCGCTTTGGCGTGATGCCGTCCCCGGAAGATTGGTGCCGCAACCTGCGGATGACCCACGGGACGAAGTACTCGCGGGCCCACACGAGGTCCGAGGACCGGGCTTCGCGCCACGTGCGCGGCGGGAGCGGTTTGGGTGCCATCGGTTCCAGCGTGTGCGGCACGTTCAGTGCCTCCAACACCATGGTGGCGATGGTGTGGTGGCCCAACGGCGAGAAATGCAGCCGGTCCACGTCCCACATCTGCGGATCAGCGAGTTGCCGCAGGGACCACATGTCGGCGACCACCGCGTCGTGCCGGGCGGCGACGGTTCGCAGGTTCTCGTTGTAGATGGCCACCTTGCCGCGGATCCGGCTCAGCACCGACGCCGCAGTATCGGGGCCATTGAACAGCACCACGGTGGCGCCGCCTGAGCTGAGCTCCTGGACGGCGGCGTCGAGCTTGTTGGCCAGGACGTCGGGGTCGCCGCCGGGGCGGATGAGATCGTTGCCCCCGGCCGAAATGGACACCAGGTCCGGTTTGAGTGCCAAGCAAGGCCCCACCTGCTCGTCCACGATCTGCTGCAGCAAACGCCCACGGATGGCAAGGTTGGCGTAGGCGAAATCGGAATGTCCACGCCCGAGTTCTTCGGCCACGCGATCGGCCCAGCCGCGGAACCCGCCCGGGCTCCCGGGTTCAGGATCTCCAATGCCTTCGGTAAACGAATCTCCCAGTGCCACGTACCGGCTCCAGGGATGCTTTTGGACAGTTCCTCCGGGCGTCACCAATGAATTGCTCTCACTCACGATTCATATCCTGCCCCTTACATGCGAACCTACGCGACCGTAAGTTGTTACCCGCGGGTAACTGCAAGAATGGACCCATGACTGAAGCCGTAGCTTTTCCCGCACCCGTTGTCCTGTGGTCCCATGACGAAGCCGAGCGGGCCGGCAAGCCCCTTCTGGTCCTGCTTCATGGATACGGCTCCAACGAGGACGATCTCTTCAGCCTCGCCGGCCTGCTGCCCGCCGACTTCGTCGTGGCGTCCTTGCGGGCTCCCATGCCCATGGGCCCCGGGTTCACGTGGTTCCCGCTGACCGCCTCGATCGACTACTCCCTGGACGCCGTGAAGCTGGCGGCAGAGTACGCCCTCGACTGGTTGGACACCGTCAAGGCGAACCACTCATCCGTGACGTTGCTGGGGTTCTCCATGGGCATGGCCATGGCAACCACCATGCTCCGGTACCGGCCCGCGGACTTCGCTGCCGTCGTCGGGCTTTCAGGCTTCGTGATCGACGCCGGAGCTGACGCGGACTTCCGGGACAACGAACTGGACGGTTCGGTGCCGATGTTCTGGGGACGTGACCAGCAGGATCCGGTGATCACTCCGGACAAGATCGAATACACCATGGGCTGGGTCCGCAAGCACGTGGACCTGACCAAGGTGCTTTACACGGGAATGTGGCACGGCATCAACCAGCAGGAAATCGGCCACGTGGGCGAATTCCTCACCCACAAAGTACTCAGCTAGGAACGTCCGGCGATCCGAACCGTCTGACCGTTCACTGTGACGGTGTCGCCGGGATGGAGTTGGCGGCCGCGGCGTTCTTCGATGTCGTTGTTGACCTTGACCAGTCCGTTCTTGATGAGCTCCGTCGCCTCGACTCCGTCCTCCACCAGGTTGGCAAGCTTCAACAGTTGCCCCAGGCGGATCATGTCGTCGCGGATGGGAATCTCTTCGATTTCGGGATTGCTCATAGAGCAATAATGCCTGAAGTAGTGTGGTGACAGTGCCGAATCCTTCCCACCGTCCCGCCTTTCCGCTTGCCCTCGGGCTGCCGCTTGCCCTGGTGACAGGCCTGGTCCTTCCGCTCCAAGGCCGCATTAACGGGGCGCTCGCCGTCAAGCTTGAGGACGGCATTACCGCTTCCGTGGTGAGCTTCACCACAGGGCTGGTGGTGATCACGGCTATCTCGCTCGCTACGCCCAAAGGCAGGTCGGGGCTGCAGAATATTCTCCCGGCCGTCCGCAACCGCAGCTTCCCGCCGTACTACGTCATGGCCGGGGCCGTCGGCGCCCTTTTCGTTTTCGCGCAATCCTTCACGGTCGGCTTGCTGGGCGTCGCGCTGTTCACCGTTGCCACCGTTACCGGACAGACCCTCAGTGGCCTGCTGGTGGACCGCATGGGCATCGCTCCCGGCGGCAAGCGGTCCATCACGGGCGTACGGGTCCTGGGAAGCGTCCTCACCGTGGCCGCAGTCGCCTGGGCCGTGTCCCCGCGGTTTGGCGGAACGGCCGACGTCGGCGCTTTGGTGTTGCCGGTCATCCTGCCTTTGGTGGCGGGTTTCCTCATGAGCTTCCAACAGGCCATGAACGGGACCGCCACCGTCCACTACGGCACCCCCATCGCGGCCACGCTCGTCAATTTCCTGGCCGGTTCCCTTGTCCTCTGGGTGGCCTTACTGATCAAGTTCGCGGTAGCCGGGGCCGGGAACCCCCTTCCCTCCGAGTGGTGGTACTACGCCGGCGGACCGTTGGGATGCATCGCCATCGGCCTGGCGGCCCTGTTGGTGCGGAGCCTTGGGGTGCTGATTACCGGGCTTGGCATGATCGCCGGGCAACTGGTGGGCTCCTTGATGCTCGACGTCGTGATCCCCACTGCGGGCACGGTGGTCGCCTTGCCCACGGTGCTGGGCACGCTCCTGACGCTTGCCGCGATCGTCGTGGCCAGCCTTCCCTGGCCCAGGGGATCCTTCCCCGGAAGGCCAAGCGCCAAAGGCCGGTAGGCTAGAACAGGCATTGTCCCAAGCAACCGCGGACCGCACCCAGCGGCCCTGTAGAAATATGGAGTACCCCATGGCAGCAAAATCCGTCCTCGACCAGGTCATTTCCCTCTCCAAGCGGAGGGGCTTCGTGTTCCAGGCCGGTGAGATCTATGGTGGCTCCCGCTCTGCGTGGGACTACGGTCCCCTCGGTGCAGAGCTGAAGGAAAACATCAAGCGCCAGTGGTGGCAGAGCGTTGTCCGCGGCCGTGAAGACGTGGTGGGCCTGGATTCCTCGGTGATCCTGCCCCGCCAGGTCTGGGAAGCATCCGGCCACGTGGAGGTCTTCTCCGATCCCCTGGTGGAGTGCCTCTCCTGCCACAAGCGCTACCGCGCGGACCACCTCGAAGAAGAGTACGAGGAAAAGAAGGGCCGCCCCGCGGAAAACGGCTTGGCGGACATCGCCTGCGCCAACTGCGGAACCCGCGGGCAGTGGACCGAACCCCAGGAGTTCTCCGGCCTGCTGAAGACCTTCCTTGGCCCGGTGGCCAGCGAGGAAGGCCTGCACTACCTGCGCCCGGAGACGGCCCAGGGCATCTTCGTGAACTTCAACAACGTGCTCACCACGTCCCGGAAGAAGCCGCCGTTCGGCATCGGACAGATCGGCAAGTCCTTCCGCAACGAGATCACCCCCGGCAACTTCATCTTCCGTACCCGCGAGTTCGAGCAGATGGAGATGGAATTCTTCGTCGAGCCCGGCACGGATGAGGAATGGCACCAGTACTGGATGAAGGAGCGCATGGCCTGGTACACGGGCTTGGGTATCCGCGAAGAAAACCTCCGCTTCTTTGAGCACCCGCAGGAGAAGCTGAGCCACTACTCCAAGGGCACAACGGACATCGAATACCGTTTCGGTTTCCAGGGCTCCGAGTGGGGCGAGCTGGAAGGCATCGCCAACCGCACCGACTTTGACCTCTCCACCCACGCCAAGGCCTCCGGCACTGACTTGAGCTACTTCAACCAGGCCACCAACGAACGCTATACGCCGTACGTGATTGAGCCCGCGGCAGGCCTGACCCGTTCCTTCATGGCGTTCCTTATCGATGCCTACACCGAGGACGAGGCACCCAACGCCAAGGGCGGCGTCGATGTCCGCACGGTCTTGAAGCTTGACCCCCGCCTTGCGCCGGTCAAGGCCGCTGTCTTGCCGCTGAGCCGCAACGAGGACCTGTCCCCGAAGGCCAAGGCCCTGGGCGCCCAGCTGCGGAAGAACTGGAACATTGACTTCGACGACGCCGGCGCCATCGGCCGCCGCTACCGCCGCCAGGATGAGATCGGCACTCCGTTCTGCATCACCGTTGACTTCGACACCCTCGAAGACCAGGCCGTGACCATCCGTGAGCGCGACACCATGAGCCAGGAACGCGTCTCCCTGGACAAGGTGGAGTCCTACCTGGCAGCCCGCCTGATCGGCGCCTAGCAGTGGCCATCGAGTACCGCGAATGGAAGGAGGGCGACGACCTCGCCCTCCTGGAGATCTGGGGAGACCCTGAGACCCTGCCCGCGGAGCAGTTCCGTGCTGCCCTGGCGCCGTCAAGCAACCAGCCGTGGCGCCGGTGCATCGTGGCTGAGGACGTCGTGGACGGAGTCGGCATTCCGGTGGCAGCAGGCGTGGTCCATGAGGCTTCCTTGCATCCTGAACGGCTGTGGGCCTACATCGAGGTTGCCAAGGACCACCGTCACTCGGGCATAGCGGCCACGCTCCTGGCCATGCTGCGCCGCGAAGCCGCGAACTCGCCGTCGGGCGTTTCCAAGCTCCGCAGCAAGGTGGAACCGGGAACGCCGGGTGCGGCCTTTGCGCAGGCTGCCGGGCTTGCCCCCATCCAGCGCTCGAGGCTTGTGGTGGTGGATCCCGAGCCGCTGAAGTTGCCAAGGTTCGGTGACGGCTCGGAAGAAGCCGCGTCCGAGCGCGTGGAAGACCTGGCCACCGGTTCGGTGGAACTGAGCGACGTCGTAGGACGGTACTACTCTGCCGTGCACCACTGGGACAGCCCGGGAGAGCTCAGCATCGCCACCGTCCAGCGCCTGTTCCTGCATGACCTGACCGGGGCTCACGGTGCGATTGTGCTCCGTGCGCCGAAGGCCAGCGCCTTTGGAGCCGGTGTGCCCGCTTCGAAGAAGGGCAAGCTCCAGGCGTTTGCCATCAGCTATGCCCAGGGGAACTCGGAAGAGCCCTCGGACGTGTTCCTCGGCCACGATCCCGAGCTGTCCGCGGAAGACGCCGAATCAGCCGTCCGGGACCTGCTGGCCCTCATTGCGTACCAGCACCCTGTGCTGCTGGAAGTGGACGAATCCATGACTGCCCTCGGCGCCGTCCTGGAACCGTTGCTTGAATCCGGCAAAGCGCATGTACGCGGCGCGGACACACTGATCGTCAGCGACTGAACTTGAGGTTGTATTCCTGATGGGCCACGGACACCCGCACTCCGGTACTGCTGCTCCAACCGCTGAAGCAGCCGCCTCCCGAAAACGGGCCAACTGGCTCCTCGCGGCCGTGCTGGTTCCGTTGGGGGTGTTGACGCTCGTGGCCATGGTGTTGATGTGGCCGTCGGGCAGCCGGGAAGGGATCTCGTTCGCGAGTCCCTACCAGGCTGCCCCGGGGGTCACGTTCGACACCGGCAAGATCCAAAGGGTGGTGCAGGAGAGCTGCACCCAGACCGGCCAGGCCACCGGTGAAGCGGGCGGCCAGTCCGGCGGCTCGGAATGCACTTTCGCTTTCACCGAGCCGGACAAGGGCGGTGAACCCGTCAAGGTGGTCATCAACCCGGATGTCGCCAAGTCCCACGGCGTGGACGTGGGCGACTCCATCCGCTACCTGAATCTCTCCGGCGTCCAGGGGGCAGCGGCAAGCAATGGTTCGCCGTCGTTCGTCTTTGTGGACTTTGTCCGCGACGTCCCGATCACCCTGTTGGCCGTCCTCTACGCCGTCGTGGTGATCGCCGTCGCCCGGTGGCGCGGCTTCCGGGCCCTGCTGGGCCTGGTGGGCGCGTACGCCGTCCTGGTCAGCTTCATCCTTCCGGGCCTGGTGGAGGGCAAGCCGCCACTCCTGCTGGCGTTGGTGGGTTCCACGGTGATCATGATCGGGGTGCTCTACTTCGCCCACGGCTTCTCCGCCCGGACATCCACCGCCTTGCTGGGCACTATCTTCGGGCTGGGAATCACGGCGCTCCTGGCGGCGTGGGCCACCGACGCCGCTAACCTCGCGGGCGTGGGCAACCATGACGCCGCGACGCTCGTGAACATGTCCGGGAACATCTCCATTTCCGGCATCATCCTCTGCGGCCTCATCATCTCCGGGCTTGGGGTGCTGAACGACGTCACCATCACCCAGTCCTCGGCGGTGTGGGAGCTCTACGAACTAGCCCCGGACATCACGGCACGGAAACTCTTCACCTCCGCCATGAGGATCGGCCGCGACCACATAGCGTCCACCGTTTACACCATCGCCTTCGCCTACGCCGGTGCGGCGCTTCCCATCCTCATCATTGTGATGTTGTACGACCGCCCCCTCGCCGAGGCTCTCACCAGCGCCGAACTCTCCGAGGAAGTCATCCGCACGCTCGTCGGCTCCATCGGCCTGGTCCTCGCGATTCCGGTCACCACTTTCATCGCAGTGCTTGTCGTCAAGGCGACGGGCATGCGGCGGTTGGCCGGCACCTCAGCGGTGGGCCCGGACGACGTCAACGACGCAGGTTCCCTGGCTGCCGCTGCCGCCGTCGTCGGTTCCACTCCGGAAGACACGCACGACGCCGGAACGCACGACGCCGGCACAGCCGCCGACGGCGGGTCACCGGCCAGCCCCGGCAGCAGGCGGGCCAGGCGCCAGGCCGAGCGCCGCGAGGCCGGATCCGACTGATCGGGATCAGCGGGATCGGCCGATTTGCCCTGATTTGCAACAATGGATAAGTGACCGTCGTAGCAACGCCCCCCACCCCAAAGCTTGAACTTCCGCCATTGCAGCTTGGCGGGATCACCGTGGACACCCCGGTGATCCTTGCTCCCATGGCCGGAATCACCAACTCCGCCTTCCGCCGCCTGTGCCGTGAATACGGAGGCGGGCTCTACGTAGCGGAGATGGTGACCTCCCGCGCCCTGGTGGAGCGGACTCCGGAATCGCTGCGCATCATTTCCCACGATGAGGATGAGAAAGTCCGGTCGGTTCAGCTCTACGGCGTCGACCCCAAGACCGTGGGCGCAGCAGTCCGGATGCTGGTGGAGGAAGACCGCGCGGACCATATCGACCTCAACTTCGGGTGCCCTGTGCCCAAGGTCACGCGCCGCGGCGGTGGATCCGCGCTGCCGTGGAAGATCGACCTTTTCACCGCGATCGTGCAAACAGCAGTCAAGGAAGCCTCCAAGGGCGGGCTGCCGCTGACCATCAAGATGCGCAAGGGCATCGACGAGGACCACCTGACGTACCTCGAGGCCGGCCGGATTGCCCGCGATTCCGGGGTGGCCGCCGTCGCACTTCATGGCCGCACTGCGGCGCAGTTCTACTCGGGCCAGGCTGACTGGTCCGCGATCGCGCGCCTGCGTGAGGCCCTCCCGGACATCCCGGTCCTGGGCAACGGCGACATCTGGTCCGCGGAGGACGCGGTCCGCATGGTCCGGGAGACCGGCGTCGACGGCGTTGTTGTGGGACGCGGCTGCCAAGGGCGTCCGTGGCTGTTCGGGGACCTTCAGGCAGCGTTCGAAGGCAACGACCAGCGGCACCGTCCCGGCCTGCGCCAAGTGGCTGAGGGCGTCTACCGGCACGCCGAGCTCATGGTGGAGACGTTCGGCAACGACGAATACAAGGCCCTGCGGGAGATCCGCAAGCACATGGCCTGGTACTTCAAGGGCTACGTCGTGGGCGGCGAGCTCCGCGCCAAACTGGCCACGGTTCCCACCCTGGCGGTCTTGCGGGAACTCCTGGACCAGCTGGACCTGGACCTGCCGTACCCGGGCGTCGATTCGGAAGGCCCCCGGGGGCGTGCCGGCTCGCCCAAACGGCCCGCCCTGCCCAAGGACTGGCTGGACAGCCGCCAGCTGAACGCTGAACAAAGTGCCGACATCGCCGCTGCCGAGCTGGACGTGTCAGGCGGGTAGCTTTCCGCGTGAAAGACTGGCTCAAGAGGCACCCACCCGGCGCTTGAAGGAGGCAGAGACCCATGGGAACCGAAGCGACAATCGGCCGCACCGGCAACGCAGGCAACTATGTCCAGGCGATCCCCGGTTACACCGAGGCGGACTCGGCGCGTTGGGTCGAAGAGCCGAGCAAGACCACCTACCGCTCGGACTTTGAACGTGACCGCGCCAGGGTCCTGCATTCATCTGCCCTTCGGAGGCTGGGGGCGAAGACCCAGGTGGTAGCCCCGGATACGGACGACTTCGTCCGGACCAGGCTGACCCATAGCCTGGAAGTCGCCCAGGTGGGCCGGGAGCTCGGGCGTTCGTTGGGGTGCGACCCCGACGTCGTGGACACAGCCTGCCTGAGCCACGATCTCGGCCACCCGCCGTTCGGCCACAACGGCGAATCGGCATTGAACGAGGTTGCCCACGCAATCGGCGGATTCGAGGGGAACGCACAAACCCTGCGCTTGCTGACGCGCTTGGAGCCCAAAGTCCTGACCGACGACGGGCGGCCTGCAGGACTCAACCTCACCCGCGCCAGTCTCGACGCCGCCTCCAAATACCCTTGGTCCGCGCTGGACGCGCCCGTCATCCACGGCCACCGCACCAGCAAGTTCGGCGCGTACGAGGACGACCTCCCGGTGTTCGAGTGGCTCCGTGAGGGCGCTCCCGGCAACCGTTCCTGCATCGAAGCCCAGGTAATGGACTTGGCCGACGATATTTCCTACTCCGTCCATGACGTGGAAGATGCCATCGTGGCCGGACACTTCCAACTCAAATGGATGGACAACCCGGACCACCGGGCACGCGTCGTCGGCTACACCCAACAGTGGTACCTGCCGCACAACGACCCCGCCGAGATCGATGCCGCGCTGGCACGCCTGGAAGCCACCCGTGTGTGGGTCCGGGAAGCCGATGGCAGCCGCAAATCCATGGCCGCGTTGAAGGACATGACCAGCCAATTGATCGGCCGGTTCTGCCAGAGCGCCATGGAGACCACCCGGGCGCACTTCGGCCCGGCCAACCTCACGCGGTACGGTGCCGAGCTCATGGTGCCCGAGGAGACCGTCACTGAAATTGCGGTCCTCAAGGGACTGGCAACGACGTTCGTCATCTCCACTGACCACCGGCAACCCGTGTACGAGCGCCAGCGCGAAGTCCTGCACGCCTTGGTCGGAGTGCTTAACGCCACCGGCGACCGTCACCTGGAGCCCATGTTCGCTGCTGACTGGCGGGCCGCCGTCGACGACGGCGCAAGGCTGCGTGTGGTGATCGACCAGGTTGCCTCGCTGACGGACGGCTCGGCGTTGGCCATGTACGAACGCCTTGTGGGCAGCCTTCCCTCGCTGTGGTAAGCACTAGGATGGTCACGTGGCTGGCTTGATCAAACGTGAAGATATCGACGAAGTACGCCAGCGCACGGACATCAAGGAAATCGTCGATGGCTACGTCACCCTCAAGACCGCCGGGCTGGGCAGTTTCAAAGGCTTGTGTCCCTTCCACGATGAGCGTTCCCCGTCCTTCACTGTCCGCCCGCAGGTGGGCCGCTACCACTGCTTTGGTTGCGGCGAGGACGGCGATGCCATCTCCTTCATCCAGAAAATGGACCACAGCTCTTTCCACGAAGCAGTGGAGAAGCTCGCCGCACGGATCGGCTATGAGCTCCGGTACGAGGACGGCGGAACGGGTCCCAGCCGTGAAGAAGTGGGCAAGCGGCAGCGCCTCCTTGATGCCCACAAAATTGCCGACGAGTTCTTTCGTGCCCAACTCCTGACGCCCGGTGCCGGGGAAGCCCGCAGCTTCCTGGACGGCCGCGGATTCGACCGGGCCGCGGCAGAACACTTCGGGGTGGGATACGCGCCGCAGGGCTGGGACGCGCTGCTGAAGCACCTCCGAGGCCGCGGCTTCACGGACGTGGAGCTGAAGCTGACGGGCATGTTTTCCGAAGGCAACAGGGGCATTTACGACCGTTTCCGTGGCAGGCTCATCTGGCCCATTCGCGACATAGCGGGGGATACCATCGGATTCGGCGCCAGGAAGCTCTACGAGGACGACCAAGGCCCCAAGTACCTGAATACGCCCGAGACCACGCTGTACAAGAAGTCCCAGGTCCTCTACGGCATCGACCTCGCCAAGCGCAGTATCGCCAAGGACCGGCAGCTGGTGGTGGTGGAGGGATACACGGATGTCATGGCCTGCCACCTGGCAGGAATCACGACGGCGGTGGCCACGTGCGGAACCGCGTTCGGCACCGAACACATCAAGATCGCCCGGCGCCTGCTTTCCGACGACGGCACCGGGGGAGAGGTGGTGTTTACCTTCGACGGCGACGCCGCCGGCCAGAAGGCGGCGCTGCGGGCGTTCGAGGAAGACCAGCGCTTCGTTGCCCAGACGTACGTCGCGGTGGAACCCACGGGCGCCGATCCCTGCGACCTGCGCCAGCTCAAAGGCGATCCTGCTGTGCGTGAGCTGATCAACAGCCGCAAGCCCCTGTTCGAGTTCGCCATCCGCGCGACCCTGCGCAAACACAATCTGGATACCGTGGAGGGCCGGGTGGCTGCCCTGCGCGAGGCTGCTCCCGTGGTGGCACAAATCCGCGACACCGGAATCCGGCCTGCCTACACCCGGGAACTCGCCGGGTGGCTTGGCATGCCCATCGAGGAAGTCAGCCGCTACGTAGGGGCTGCTGCCAAGCGCGCTGCCTCAGGTGGCACCCCCAACGGCCAGCCAGAGCAGCCGACGGCGGCGACAGCACCGCCGTCGAACGCTCCGGCTTTCAACCGTCCGGACCCGCGCGATCCCGTGGCGGGCATGGAGCGGCAGGCGCTCGAGGTGGTGCTTCAGGAACCCTCCGTCCTGGGCGGGGGGAACTGGGAACGCTTCGAGGCATCCCATTTCTCGACACCGGCTTATGCTGCTGTTCATGCGGGAATAAGGGCAACCGGTGTGGCCCAGTCAGCGGACCCCGTGGCCTGGGTGGAAAAGGTGCGGCAGGAAGTTCTGGACCCCTTGCGTCCCCTCGTGTCTGAGCTCGCCGTTACCCCGCTGCCGGCGAGCACGCCCGAAGCGATGCAAAGGTATTGCCGGGACATTCTGGCCCGGCTGTTCGAGTTGCAGATCACACGCATCAAAGCGGACAAGATGGGGCAGTTGCAGCGCCTGGATGCTGCCGCTTATCCGGAGGAATTCCAGCGGCTGAACCGCGAGTTGATGCAACTGGAGATGCAACGGCGGGCGCTCCGGGCCGAGACTTAAGCCGTTGTTGGGGCGTCTCAGGCCGGGTGCGGGCCGATTTCGCTTTTCGGCCAGCCCCTGTTAAGCTAATTACCGCTTCATTCCTCCGTAGCTCAATTGGCAGAGCATTCGACTGTTAATCGAAGGGTTACTGGTTCAAGTCCAGTCGGAGGAGCGCATAGAACCCCGCACCGGATTTTCCTGGTGCGGGGTTCTTTTTTTGGCTATACGAAGTCCATCTCCACTTGGAGGAAGCGTGCCGCCTCCGCAACGGCCGCCTCAAAAGCTTCCTGCTCGGTGGGCGGTGTCCGCGGTTCCCGTGGATGCCATTCGTGGGGCGCCGAGTAGACTCGGGTGAAGCCACCTCCGGGCGGGGCGTAGAAAATCCCGAAGCGCTGCACAGGCCACTCGGGGGACGTTTCGGGGGCCACCAGAAGGGCGGCATCCGCATCCGGGTTGTACCACTGGGCTATGGGGCGGCGACGATCGTCCGTGAAAAGCCCTGCGGCATAGAGTGCCGCGGATTGGGGACTCGTAACCGAGCACAGCCTGTCCCACCACAGCGGCAGGATGCGTTCATCCCTGCGCTGCCACGGTGCCGGAAGCGGCTGCAGTTCTTGCCAGTGAGGCACACATCAACTTTATCGTCCGGGACGGACGCGCAACAGGGGCCGGATTGCTGGCACGAGCGCCTGTGCGGCTCAGGGCGCCAGCCCCAGCCGCGGATAGAGCACCTCGAATCCCTTGGTCAATCCTGCGTTCAGCGCGATGCCCACGTGGCCCCCGTTAGGTATCTCGTAGTATGTCACCGCCATGCCGGACTCCCGGGCCGCCGCGGAAACGGCCTTGGCGGCAGCTACGTAAGTGACGTCGTCGGACCCGACCGTGAAGATGGCGGTGGTGTCCGGGAACTGCCGGCCTTTCATGATGTTGATGGGCTTCTGGGCATCGTACGCTGCCTGGTCGCCGTGGAAGATCTCTGCGAGGTTCCCGGACGGATCTTCGGCGCCGGGGAATTCTTCGCCGGAGATGTCAACCACGTTGCCCCACATCTGCGGGTACTTTACCGCGAAGGAAATGGCGCACTGTCCACCGTTGGAGTACCCGGCAATGGTCCAGTATTTGCGGTCCGGGAGGATGTTCAGGTTTTCCTTGGCCCACGCGACGACGTCCACGTTGATGTACTTCTCGACGTTCCCGTATTTGGCCGTGTCCAGGCAAAGCGTGTCGTCCTGGTCCGGTCCGATCTGGTCCGCAACGATCGCGATAGGCGCCAAGCCCTTGTTCTTTGCCGCGAAATCGTCCAGGGCGGCCGATACGTATTGGGGATCCGGCAGCCCCGGCTGTCCCATCATCAGCACATAAAGCGGAAGCCGTGGCGGGTTCTCCGTCAGCGCGGCAGGTGGCAGATAAATGCCCGCCGGGCGCGCATTGAAGCCCGAGGCCGTGGCCGGGATGACCTGGGTGCCCGCCCTGCCCGCCGTGGGCATGTCCGCCGGGGGCTCCCAGTTCTGCCACAGCGGTCCGGCTGGTATGGCGGAGTCCGGATTGGGCTTCTCCAGCTGTATCTGGCCCTCGGTTGAGATCCCAAAGGCCGATCCCAAGGTGTTGTTCAAGCCGAACTCGGTGTTGATGCCCAGTGCCGGAACCACGAGGAAAACAGGGATGGAGAAGGCCGCCAGTACCTTCCGTCGGACTGAGCTGCTCCTGAAGCTCACCGTCGCCAGTCCGAGGGCAGCGAACGCGGCGATGGACCAGAACCACACCCATGGGGTCAGGCCCACGTGGAAGACATCCATGACGTCCTCCACGAGCCACACTGTCAGCCAGCCCAGCAGGCCGGCCACCAGGATCGCCAGGAGTGCGGTCTTCAGCCACCGCCACGACGGCCGAAGGAGCAGCAGGAGAAAGAAGCCGACGCCGGTCGCAATGGCTATGGACATCACCACGGGACCGGTGATGTCCGTCCTCAGGATGGCATTCACTGCGCCGGTTCCCGGGCCACCATGTGGCGCAGCAGTCCGGCGCTCCGGGCAGGGGACAATCCCGGCAGGTAGGCCGAGCCCACCGCCAGGCCGATCGACGGAAGGGACAGGGGATCCTGGTAGTACATGTACAGGGTCCGGTGTTCGGGCTGGAAACGGGATTTGAAGGCCGCGAGCGACTTGAAGCCATACATTGGTTCCAAGGCGTTCCCCAGAAGGGCAAGCACCCGGTCCAAGGCGCTGTGGTCGCCTTCGCCCGGGTCGGTACCGTCGCCGCTGCCTGTGTTGTTCCGGCTGTCGGTGTTGGCGAGCGGGGAGCCGGACAACGAAATCTGCGGTACGTCCTCCTTGAAGTGGTTTACCGCCGAGGCAATGAGGAATTCCATCACTCCCTTGAAACCGGTTGTGCGCCGCCGCATGAAGTCCAGTGTCCAGCCGGTTACTGCGCCATCAGTGAAAACAGGCAGCCAACTGGTGACACCGTGGACCAGGCCGTCATCGTCCACAGCCACGCAGCAGAGGACCTCGGGGTCCTTGAGCTCGTCGAGGCCGCCCAGCGTGAAGCCCATCTCCGGCAGGGCTTTATCCGCCACCCACTCCTCGGAGATCTCCGCCAACTGTGCCCGGATGCCCGGCGGCATCATCCGGTAATGGTGCCACTGGTCTGTGATGGAAAGCTTGTCCGCGCGGTTGAGGGCCGTGCGGACGTTCTGCCATTCCTTGCCCTTGAACGTCATCGTCTGGATGTTCAGGAGGGTCTCCTCGGCGACCTCGAGATTGCGGAAGCCGCGGGGGAGCAGCGGGCCATCCAGCTCATCCGTTGCCGAATAGAAACAGGGAGTGAGGCCCAGGGCCGAGCAGTGGGCCAGGAAGCCCGTGGCGGCGTCCGCATGGTGTTCCGCGGCACCGAAGGGCCCGGCCACCGTGAGGGCAACGCCGTTGTGGACCTGGTAGGCGACGCCTGCCTTGCGATCCGGCGTGAACCAGTATTGGTTGTTCTCCCACAGCGCCATCCAGGACAACGACCCGCCGCCGTCGTGGATCAGCTCGCGGGCATGGCCAAGGTCGGCTGCAGGGTCGGTCGCGACGGCCCGGAACTTTTGGTAGTTGCCCAGCACCAGGAACAGGATGCACAGCCAGATGACGTCCCCGCCAAGGCCGTAGAGGACGGTGCTGAGTAGACCTTGGGGAAGTTCGGTGACGAACGGGACCGGGAATGGTACGAGGATGTGCGTCAGCTGCCCTGCAAGGTCCCACCCCGTGGAGCGTCCCGCATTTCCCTCGAGGAACCAAAAAAGCGCATAGAGGGCTACCGCCGCACCAGCCATGATCAACGTGGTCCGGCCGAGCGCGCGATAGCTGGCGTCACTGGATTCAACCCTGAACTTATGCCGGTTGGCCAGGAGGAGGAAAACGATGATCAGAGGGGCCACAATGGCGGGGATGGCGTACAGCAGCAAGTAGCCGACGTCGTCGTTGCCGAGCGTCACGTCGGGGTCGGTGACGTACTGGAGCACGGCGAAGGTAGTGACAGCCGCCAGGTACAACTGGATGGTGAGGGTCAGCCGGTAGGCAAGGCGGCGTCCCCTGCGCAGGCCCTCGGCGCACACCAACAGCAGCAGGACCGGTATCAGGCTGAGGATGGTGGCACCAAAGCTTTGGACACCCACCACGCCTTGCAGGGTGACGCAGCTTTGGTCGTCGTCGCAGGCCTCGCGGACCTCATCCGCCGTCGGACTGGCCTGCAGCATCACCTGCGACACCACCGACAGGGGACCGACGTCCAGGGTGCCGGTGAGCTGCGTCAGCAGCGGTCCCACAGCGAACACGCCCACCACGGTGCCCACCAGGAAACGGGTCTCGCGAATGGTCGACGAGCGAAGGGAACCAGCCTGGCGCCGGAGGATCCACGATTGGGCGGCCCAGCCCGCCAGGATGCCGATGACTGCGCCGCTGAGGACTTGCAGGGTCTGGGCCACGCCCACGAAGAGCGCAAACATGAGCGTCGCCGCCACCAGCCACGTCCGCAGCCGCCGGCGCCACAGGGACTCAAGCGCCGCCGTCGAGCATCCCAGGGCGGCAGCGGCACCGCCGTAAGCACCCACCACATACTCGCCGCCCAGGAAGCTGAGCCATTGATCGCTGTTGTCCGTGCCATATTCCACCAGTGCCACCAGCACCAACGCGCTCAGGGCTGAACCCGCCACAAAGGCCGCCAAGGCAAGCCAAGGGCCCATGGTCCGCTCGGCGATGCCCACCCCGATGAGGATCATCACGGTGCAGGCGAGATAGTCCAGGAGGGAGGAGGCAAAGAACCCTGACGTAAAGACCGCCCACCAAGGTCCCGGCTCCACGGCCAAGCCGATTCCCACCTGTTCAAGAAGCGGTTCAGGAGGGCCGGCGAGCAGGCTACCGGTGGTTGCACCCACAATCCAGAGGACTGCGATGAGTCCCAGCGTCAACGGCAACTTGCGCAAGGCAGCCAAGCGTCGCCAGTTGCCCTTTTGTTCCACAGCCGTACTCATGTGATGTCCCCTCCACAGGCAGGCGCGGGTAACCCCGGCTGGCCACTATTCTGCCTTGCGGGCCCTTGGAAGGGGAGACGTTCCTACTCCCTGTTCCAGGGACCGGGATTCACGCGGTACAGCAGGGCCGAGCCAATGACGGCGCCCAGGATGGCGCCAAACAACGCGCTGCCGGCGAGTCGGCCCAGCAAGGCTCCGACGACGGCGCCAAGCAAGGCTCCGAGGAACAGGCCACGGCCGTTGCGGTGCGGTTTTTTCGCCATGGGTTCCAGCCTAGCCATGGGTTCCAGCCTATGCGCACCACGGGTGAATCGCGTCAGTGGATGGACGGGACCGAGCGGGGACGGACCACCAGCCACAGCGCACAAATGGCTCCGGAGATGCACACGACCTGGACAGCGCCCATGGGCACTGCAGAACTGACGCCGAGCCAACCGACCACAGGGGGAACGACACCTGCCATAAGGAACTGGGCTGCGCCCAACATGGAGGCCGCTGTGCCGGCCTGGGCTCCGTGATTGGCCAGGGACAAGACCTGGACGCACGGGAACATGAAGCCGGTGGCGCAGATGTAGAACCACAGCGGGACCAGGATGCCCCACAGTCCTAACTGCATCAGGTCCAGGACGATGATCAGTGCGGCCATCACCAGCATGAAGAGCGTGGCTCCGGCAACAATCCACTGCGGTGCCACCCGCTTGATGAGCCGGGAACTGATCTGCACGCCTGCCACGATGCCCAGCGAATTGACGCCGAACAACAGGCCGTACTCCTGGGCGGAGAAGTCGTAAATGTCCTGGAAGAGGAACGTCGAGGCGGACAAGTATGCGAACAAGCCGCCGAAGTTCAGGCTTCCCACCATCAGCATGCCCACGAAGATACGGTCCGTCAGCACCTTCTTGTAGCGCTGGCGGACAGTGACGTCGGACTTTCCGCGCTGCGCGGCAGGAAGGGTTTCCTTGATGAAGAAGATGGCCGCCAGGATCACCAGCGTGCCGTAGCAGGCAAGGAAGTAGAAGATGCCGGGCCACGGGAGCACCAGCAGCAATTGGGACCCGATGATCGGGGCAAGGATGGGAGCCAAACCGTTCACGAGCGACATGCGCGAGAACATCCGGACCATGGCGTAGCCGTGGAAGAGGTCACGGACCATCGCCATTGCCACCACGCCGCCGCCGGCCGCGCCGATGCCCATCAGCACGCGGAACAGGGAGAGGACGCCGATGTCCGTGGAAAGGGCGGCGCCCAAAGAGGAACCGATGTGAAGCGCCGTCGCAAGAATCAGCGGCAACCTGCGCCCGAATTTGTCGCTGAAGGGCCCCACCACCAGCTGTCCCAGGCCGAACCCGACCGTGGTGCCGGTCAGTGTCAGCTGGATAGCGGCCGCGGAGACGTCGAAGCTCTCCTCAAGGGCGGGAAAGGCCGGCAAGTAGAGGTCTACCGTGAAGGGGCCCAAAGCCGTCAGTGCACCGAGGAGCAGGATATAGACAAGCTTTTCGCGTCGGCTCAGGGAATCGCCCGGAGTGAGGTGATGGGTCACGATTATCCATCCTATGGTGAAACATCATATTTATGGGCCCATGGCGGGCGCGCCGCAGGCTCGCTGGCTGAAGTTCAGCACGAACCTGAATGATAGTTTTGAGGACAAGTGCCTGCGGCGTGCTGTTTGGCCGCTTTCACCCATCACGAAGCCCAGAGGAAGCAGTTAGGCGGAACCCATGAGCGGACGTCACACCAGTCGGACCGGCAAAGGCCCAGCCATCCGTAGTTTGCCGAAGACCCTCAAGCTCGTTGCCCGCTTGGCACCCAGGCAACTGAATGACGAACTGGCGCTGGCCAAGGTCGAACTAAAACGCAAAGCCGCACAGGTAGGTGTGGCGGGTGCGTTCTTCGGCGTTGCCCTCGTCTTCCTGATGCTCCTGGTCATTGCACTGGTGGTGGCAGCCATCCTCGGCCTAGCCACCATCATGCCCGGATGGCTCGCAGCCCTGGTCGTTGCTGCGGTGTTCCTGCTGATTGTTGCCCTGGGTGCCTTGATAGGCACCGCCAAGTTCAGGGCAGCCATGCCGCTGGTTCCGGAGGATACTATCCGCGGAATCAAGCATGACCTGGGCATTGCCAAGGAAGGCTCGGCCTTCGACGAGTCCATCCTTGATCCCAATTCCCCCGCAGCCAAGGCGGCCAAGGCCCAAAAGGAAGCTGAAGCGCAAAAAGCGAAGGCTGAGAAAGCGGCCAAGGAGGCCGCCAAGGACGCCGATGCCGTCAAGGCACCCACCGAAGCTGAGCTGCGGCGCCGGCTGGACAAGCGCCGCGAGCACCTTACCGGTGTCCGCGACGAACTTGGCGAGGAGCTTGACGTCAAGAAGCAGGGTCAGGCACTGCTGGAGACTGCCAACCAGAAACTGCAGGAAGGCCGTGAGTTTGCGGCCGCCAAGTTCGCCGCTGCCGGCCAATCGGTTCCCGAGGACTTCACCGGACGCCTTGCCGCCCGCTGGAAGGACCTCGTGGCGTTTGCTGCCGCTGCCGCCGTCTTCGTGGTTGCGCTGCGGAAGCTGCTCAAGAAGTAAAAGCTTGCTGCAGTAACGCACACACTGAAGTAGAGGAGGGGGACATCATGAGGCTGATCGGTGCAGGGTCACGCCCCGACCGTCCCCAAGTGGACCACGACCTCATCGTCACCGTCCCGAACATCCTGACGGTCCTGCGTTTCATGGGTGTCCCGCTCTTCGTCTGGCTTGTCCTGTCCCAGCGGGAGTATGGCTTTGCCGTGCTGGTCCTGGTGGTCATGGGCAGCACCGACTGGGTGGACGGCTACATCGCCCGGCGTTTCGACCAGACCTCCAAGCTTGGCCGGATACTGGATCCGATGGCGGACCGGGCAGCGCTCATAGCGGTGGCCGTCACCCTGGCGATTGCCGGCGTCGTGCAGTGGTGGTACCTGGCCGCGCTGGTGGTTCCTGACATCATCCTGGCCACCGCCTCCCTGATCTACTTCCGCAGCCACCCGGACCTCCCCGTGAGCGTCGTCGGCAAGATCCGTACGGCGCTGTTGCTGCTGGGCACTCCGTTGTTGGTGCTGTCCAAACTCCAGATTCCCTTCACTGACGTGTACTTCGTGGCGGCGTGGACGTTCCTTGGCCTTGGCCTGGTGGGGCACTGGATCGCCGCCTACAACTATTTCTGGGCCATCCTGCGGAAAGGCAAGGACCTGCAAAGCGACGACGACGGCGGACACGGCTGATGGTCTGGCTTGCGGTCTTCCTGGCGGTGCTTGGCGCATTTTTCCTCGCCATCGGTGCCCAGCGGCAGGGCAGTGCGGTCAAAGCCGATACCGGCGGCCTCGCCCTCAGCTCCAACGGGTTCCTGCGCCTGCTCCGTAACCCGCGGTGGATGTTCGGGCTCCTGCTGCTGGCGCTGGGCATGGCAGCGAACGCGGTGGCCCTCGTCTCGGCGCCCTTGACCGTGGTGCAGCCCATCGGGGCGATTGCGCTGGTGATTACCACTGTGGTGAACGCAAAGGACCAAGGCCTCAGCATCAACCGCGCCACGGTAGTGGCCATCACCGCGTGCGTCACGGGATCGGCATTGTTCGTGCTACTGGCGGTGACGGTAACGCAGGAAAACCACCATGTGAGCGCCGAGGACGAGCTGACCATTGTCTTGCTGCTGGCCCTGGCCGTCGGTTTGTTCGGGACACTGGCCGTGCTTTTCAAGCACAGGATGAGCGCCTTCATCTACATTATTGGGGCAGGTGTCCTGTTCGGTTTTGTCGCCGTTCTCACCCGGATCATCGGCAAGCACCTGCTGGATCCCAACGGGCTGTTCCTGCTCAATGTCCAGTGGTACACGCTGATCGCCATCGTCGCGGCGGGCGGACTCGGTTCCTGGTTTGTGCAGAGCGCCTACTCGAGCGGACCGCCGGACCTGGTCATTGCAGGATTGACCGTCATCGACCCCATGGTGGGCATTGCCATCGGCATCATCATCCTGGGTGAGCTTCGTCCCGATGTCCACACCGTCATGGCAATCGCCATGGCTGCGGCGGCCGTCCTTGCTATCGTGGGGGTAATCGCCCTGAGCCGCCATCACCCGGAAGTTACCAAGCGCAAGAAAGAAGCCAAGGGACCTCACCGGAAGGCCTAGGGGGTAAGCAGTACCTTGTGCCACCGCTTCGGCGGTCCGGCAAAACCGGCGACACCGCAGCATAGCCACCTTCCATGCTGTCCGCACCGTGACCATCAGGAGTTCTCCACGTGACCATTCCCGACACCAATAAACCCCTTACCATCCTGATTGCGGCGGACACATACCCTCCGCACGTCAACGGAGCAGCCCAGTTCGGGTACCGCCTGGCCAAGGGAATGACGGCGCGTGGACACAATGTGCACGTCCTGGCGTGCCGGCAGGACAAGGGCAAGAGCTTCACGGAGTTCCGGGATGAAGCCACGGTGCACCGGATGCGCTCGCACAGCGTTCCCACGCACGAATACTTCCGCATCTGCTTCCCGTGGGAGATCAAGAAGGAAATCAGCCTTCTTTTCGACAAGGTCCAGCCTGACGTCGTCCACATCCAGAGCCACTACATGATCGGCGAGCATGTCCTCTATGAGGCTGTAAAGCGCGGTGTGCGGATCGTGGCCACCAACCACTTCATGCCCGAAAACCTGAACCCGTTCCTGCCCTTCCCCCAGTGGTTCAAGGACATCGTCGGACGGATCTCGTGGAAGGACATGGGCAAGGTGATGGGCAAGGCGGACGTCGTCACCACGCCCACGCCCCTCGCGGCAAAGGCGATGCACCAGCACGCCTTCCTTCGCAAGGTCCTGCCGTTGTCCAACGGCATCGATTCGGCTGCCTACGAGCTGCAGCCCGGAGAGACCGTTGAGCGGGCTGCGCATCCCACTGTGCTTTTCGTCGGCCGCCTCGCCGAAGAGAAGCACGTGGACATCCTCATCGACGCCGTCTCCAAGACGCCGCGCGAACTGAACGTGCACCTCGAGGTCGTGGGAGGCGGCGAAGTCCGCCCGGCGTTGGAAGCTCAGGTGGCAAAGCTGGGTTTGAAGGATCGCGTGAAGTTCCTCGGGTTGGCCAGCGATGAAGAACTGCGGAAGGCGTACATCAAGGCCGACATTTTCTGCATGCCCGGAACCGCCGAACTCCAGTCCCTGGTAACGCTCGAAGCCATGTCGGCGTCCACGCCCGTGCTGCTGGCTAACGCCATGGCGCTGCCGCACTTGGTCCGCGACGGGGAAAACGGCTACCTGTTCACACCTAATGACAGCAACGAACTCGCTGCGAAGATCACCGAGCTGGTGAAGCTTCCCGAGGACCAGTTGCGTGCCATGGGCAAGGTCAGTCGCGAGATGGTGGAACCGCACAGCATCAACAGCACCCTTCAGACTTTCGAGGACCTTTACCGGGGCGCGAGCTATGACGACATGGTGGTGTGACCGGAGCACTGCCTTCCAGCTATTAGTATTGCTAGAGTGCTTTGCCCTCCATACGTCTTTCATGGCGGATTGAAGGGCTTCACGGGGCTATAGCTCAGCTGGTTAGAGCGCGGGACTCATAATCCTAAGGTCCTCGGTTCAAGTCCGAGTAGCCCTACATCACGGGAGCCGTGGTTGACGTCAACCACGGCTCCTTCTGCGTTGTGCCGGATGATTCACGGGAACGGCAGCGGCCCCTTCCAGCAATCCAAGGCTTGAGACAACGACCTTCGGATCCGGGCCTCCTCACTGCTGCCCGTAGTAGCCAGGCGGAGGAGAGGAAGCCCGTGCGCCGCACAGATGGCATTCTTATGGGCGTCACGCACCCGCTGGGCGGCATTGTTCTCGTGGAACTCGAAGCCATCGACCTCTACTGCCAGGACTGCCTGCCGCGTGATGCGGTTGTAAATCACGAAGTCGAAAGTAGCTCCGTTGTTGATGTAGTTGATGTGCTCCGGTGTGAGCGCCGTGGTGGCCCGCAGCAAACTCTTCAAGAGGACCTGGGGCGCCAACGCAAGGTCGCTGAACGGGGCTTCTGTGAGTATTTCGCTCAACACCGTGTGAATGATGTTCTCCGAAGCAAACGCTGAATCCTTCTTGAGCCTGTCCGCGAGGGGTTGCAGCACCGCCGAGTACTCCCTGTAGAGCAAATCGAATACCGACACGACCGTGCTCTCGACCACTCCTTCACCCGGATTGCTGTAGCGGATGAACAGGACGAGGTCCCGGAGGTGGCGGCTTTGGGGCACCAGGTCGTAATTAGTGACCAACACGAACCGCTTCGTGGCACGCGAGACAGCCACGTTGACGAGGTTGGGATCATCGACGAACTGTATTCCGCGGTGACCCTCTGCGGTTTCATCGACGACTGTGCTCATGATGACCACTTCCTTCTCCCGGCCTTGGAACTTGTGGACCGTGTCCGCCTGGATGTTATTGATCAAGGCATCGTCCGTCTGGAGGCACTCGAGGAGGGCGTCCGTTATCTTGTCCACCTGCCGGCGGTAGGGACTTATGACGCCGATGTTCTCCCGGCGCACGTCCTGGCAGAAGTCGCGGAGTACCTCCTGCGCGATGACCTCCGCTTCGCGTTGATTCGTGCGGCCTCCCGAGCTATGGGCCCGCATGTGATTGCCGGCCGTGGTCCGTACGACTACCAGGGCTGGGTGGTGTCGTGGACCCGCTGGAGGGACCGGTATCAATTGACCGTCGTAAAACTTCCTGTTGCAGAAGTCGATGATGGCGGGGTCGCAGCGATAGTGTTCCCGGAGCATGGTGCGGGGGAGTGACTGCCCGTACGCCGCGATGACGGCGGAGAGGATGCTGTGCCGTTTGTAATCGAAGTGGGGGACCGGAGGGGTTTTGGCGGCCCTGATTGGGGTGGCTATGTGCTGAAGTTGCTTCAGATCGCCGACGATCACTACGTTCCTGGCACATGACAACGCCAGGCCGGCAACGAGCAGATCCACCTGCGAGGCCTCGTCGATAATCAGATAGTCCAGCAACTGCCCCCTCGGGACGTTCCGGCGGAGGGAGTGGCACGTGCTGAGCAGTACCGGGTAGTCAGCCGCAAATTGTGCGAACTGTTTGTTATAAGTTTCATTGGCGTAGATCCGCCGTGGCATCGCCGTGTACCGCCGGCGGAGCAGGCCCTCCAAGCGCCGCTTGGAAGAGCTGCAATATTCCGCCTGAACGCGCGCATACTCCGAAGAAGCCAACAGCCCGGAAGCCTTCTCCACCTGTTTCTCAAGCTCGGCGACTTTGAGGTCGTAGAACGCCCTGTGGAGGCTGAGGACTGTGTTGCTGTCGCCCGGGTCCAATCGGCTGAGTCGTCCATACCGAAGTCGACGTTGGAAACGGCGCATGAACTTTCGCAGCCTGCCAGGGGCTGGCGGTGCAGAGACCGTTTCAGCCAGGAACCGCAGTACCTGGCCGGAGGTTTGCAGACGCGAAAGGCCCTCCAACTCCGGCAAGTCTGCCCGGTCCACGCTGAGCAGGAAGTGATCCCGTTCAAGCTGGAAAGCATCCAGCTCCTGTTGCCACAGGGCCAGCTGCCGGGATGTCTCCTGCAGCGTCCGCAATTGCCGGGCGGAACTTTCCAGATCTTCATCGGAGATCTCTTCAGGTATGGGACCACGGAGCCAGCCGTCCAGGTCGGAGTTCCGTTCGCCTTGGCGGAGGAAGAACTCATCCCTTTTGTCCTGGCGGCCGAGGTCGGCCACGATATGTCCCAGACCATGATCAATGAGTTTGTCGCGGACGTTCTCCACCGCTGCGTTGTTCAAGGAGGCAACTCCGACGGTCTTCCCTTGAACGCTGACCAGGTTGGCTATCAGGTTCACAATCGTTTGTGTCTTGCCTGTCCCCGGAGGGCCGTCAATCACGGAGATCCGGTTTCCGAGCGCCATGTCCAAGGCGTCGCGCTGGCTGGTATTGGATGAGAAAGGCTCCAGTACTGGCGCGCCGGGATCTATGGACGTTGGGGGTCTGCGCTCAAGTAAGAGCCGCAAGGCGCTGTCAGCAGGGATGTCCTTGAAATTCGAGTATTCACGGCGAACGAAATCGTTCAGCGCCAGGTTGCCGGCGAGGTCCCGCCAATAGTCCAGTACTGCTTCTGCTGCCTGAACCTCTTCCGACTTTCTGGTCACCCTCAATTGGGCCTCAGGGCATGTCGTGTACCCGTCGCCTGACTCGCTGCTGTGGAAGACCCGAACCCAGGACTCGCGCCCGCCCGGAAAGCGGAGGATCTCCGTGACGCCCTGAATGGTCTCGCCCCGAATCTGAACCGCGTCCGCGCGATGGATAACGATGACCTCCGGATTGCCAAGGACGACGACATTCGTCGCTGCATAGCGGTAACTCCTGCCGCCGTTCCGTGAACCCAAAGTCACGTTGATGACGTTTCCGGCTTCGTGGTACGCCAGCACCTGGGCTGTCTTGTCGTCAAACCCGCCCCGCTCCTTGTTGCGGATGAGCACAACTTCCTGACGTGGATCGATCATGGCTGCCCCAATCATTCTTGCCCTTAAGCCCCGAGGCTACTGGCAGGAATCCCACTCCGGAGGGAAGACATTGCCCGAAGCGGGGGAGTGGGGTATGTTACTGACCAGTAACATACCCGTCGGTAACTTGCCGAGCCCCGTCTTGGTCGCTGTGGACCAATCCAGGAGGAGAGAACATGTCGAACGCCCCCTTCGATCCCGCTACCCTGCCCTACGCCGACGGCGACTTTTATGCTTTCGAGCAGTTGCTGACAGGAAAGGAACAGGACCGCCTGGCAGAAGTTCGTGAGTTCCTGGCCCGCGAGGTCAAGCCGATCGCTGTGGACTGCTGGAACCGCGCCGAGTTTCCCACGGACCTGATACCCAAACTTGCCGAACTGGACCTTGTCAGCCCAGTCCGTCGGCAGGGCTGCTCCAATGTGTTCGCAGGTATCCTGCATGCCGAGATGACGCGGGCTGACGCATCGATCGCCACGTTTATGGGTGTCCATGACGGGCTCTTCACAGGTTCCATCGAAGCCCTGGCTTCCCAGGAGCAGAAGGACGCGTGGCTTCCGGACATCTACTCCTTGAAGAAGATCGGAGCCTTTGGGTTGACCGAGCCGCTGGGAGGTTCCGACGTGGCCGGTGGAACCCGAACCACCGCCCGGCGGGACGGTGACAACTGGATTCTTAATGGCGCCAAGCGGTGGATCGGGAACGCGACGTTCTCGGACTGGGTTGTCATCTACGCGAAGGACGTTGAGGACAATCAGGTCAAGGCGTTCCTGGTGGACACCTCCCTCCCCGGTTTCTCTGCGAGCAAGATCGAGAACAAGATCTCCCTCCGGACCGTACAGAACGCGGACATTACGCTGGGGGACGTGGTGGTGCCGGACTTCTTCAAGCTGGCGCACGCCAACAGCTTCCGCGACACCAACAAGGTCCTGAAGGTCACCCGGCTTGCCGTTGCATGGCAAGCCGTGGGACTGCAGTTGGCAGCCTTTGATGTGGCGCGCAGCTACGCTGTGGAGCGCCAGCAGTTCGGCGGGCCATTGGCCCGCTTCCAGCTGGTCCAGAACCAGTTGGTGCAGATCCTTGGCAATACCGTGGCTTCCATGGGCATGATGGTCCGCTTGGCCCAGCTGGAGGACGCCGGAGTTGCCAAGGACGAACAGTCGGCGCTGGCGAAAGCCTTCACTACAGCCCGCATGCGCGAAAGTGTTGCGCTCGGCCGCAGCATCCTCGGCGGCAACGGAATAGTCACCGACTACGGCATGGCCAAGGTCTTCGCTGATGCCGAGGCCATCTATTCGTATGAGGGCACGCACGAGATCAACACGCTGGTCACTGGGCGCGCCATCACGGGAGTCTCCGCGATCGTCTAAGGATCGGGCGCGCCGGGGGTGGGCGCAACGGTGTCGCGGCATGGGCCGGTTCAAAGGCGGGCCGGTCTGTTCAATCAAGCGGCAGCAGTATTGACGGGCGCAGGTCCTGCACAAACGCCAAGGGATTGACGTAGTCATCGCCGCGCCGGACACCCCAGTGGAGGCACTTCGCTGCCGGGCAATGCCCCGCGATGTCCTCGATTGTGCCGATCACCTGCCCTTTCGCCACGGGGTCGCCCTGCTGAAGTTCGCTGGCCACCGGCTCGAAGCTGCTCCGTAGGCCGCCGCCGTGGTCGATGGTGATGACCTTCCTGTCAACAACGACGCCGGCGAAAGTCACCACGCCGTCGGCCGGGGCGAAGACCTGCGAATCCGCCTTCCCGGGAGTGCTGGCTGACCCCTGCGCCAGGTCCACGCCGCGGTGCCCGCTGAGCCAAGGCTTGTCCGGAGGATCGAACGGTTGCGCCACCTTGGGTTTGGGGGACAGCGGCCAGTCCCAGCGTGGCTGCGCAGGAGCCGTTGCCGCGCCAGGCGCGGCAGGGCCGGAACCTGCCAGCAAGGCGGCTGCCAGCAGGAGGTGAGCGATCTTCGGCAGGGTCATGGAACCAGCCTCCAGCGTGTGGCTGCGCGGGGCCACGGCCCGGGTTCCGTATGTGGATAAGCACGCCTTGGCCTGCCCCGGCGGACGGTCAAAAATGCGGGTCTGCTGTAGTACACTTGATGGAGCAGTTTGCTGTGCCCTCAAGCTTATTCAGGAGCGCGTCTCATTCAGGTGCGCGAGGGGCTCAACCTGACTACGCGTATCCAGCCCTCCACCAGCGGAGCCTCGTGGCTCCACGCTGCGGAGGATTGCGCCTCCTGCGGTCCGGCCTGACTTGTCCGGATGGGAAGCGCAATGGATGCCAGGAGCCGTGCCCGTCCGGGCCATGGCTAAAAACCGTCAACTATTGGCAGGGTAAGAGCAGCCCTCGGGCTCTCTCATGAATGACCTGCCGGAAGGAGCGTCGGCATGCCCGTCGTAACCATGCGCCAGCTGCTTGACAGCGGCGTCCACTTTGGACACCAGACCCGTCGTTGGAACCCGAAGATGAAGCGCTTCATCTTCACGGAGCGCAACGGCATCTACATCATTGACCTCCAGCAGTCGCTGTCCTACATCGACCGCGCCTACGAGTTCGTCAAGGCTACTGTCGCCCACGGCGGCACCGTCCTGTTCGTCGGCACCAAGAAGCAGGCCCAGGAAGCAATTGCCGAGCAGGCAACCCGCGTTGGCCAGCCGTACGTCAACCAGCGTTGGCTCGGCGGTATGCTGACCAACTTCCAGACTGTCGCCAAGCGTATCCAGCGCATGAAGGAACTCGAAGAGATTAACTTCGACGACGTCGCAGGCTCGGCATACACCAAGAAGGAGCTTCTGCTCCTCAAGCGCGAACTCACCAAGCTCGAAGCCAACCTCGGTGGTATCCGCAACCTGACCAAGGCTCCTTCCGTTCTGTGGGTTGTTGACACCAAGAAGGAACACCTTGCTGTTGACGAAGCCAAGAAGCTGAACATCCCGGTTGTTGCCATCCTGGACACCAACTGCGATCCGGACGAAGTCGATTTCCCGATCCCGGGCAACGACGACGCCATCCGCTCCGTGAACCTGCTTACCCGCGTTGTTGCCGACGCTGTTGCTGAGGGCCTCATTGCCCGCAACCAGCGCTCCTCCGGCACCACCGAAGCTCCGGAAGAGCCGCTCGCCGAGTGGGAGCGCGAACTCCTGGAAGGCAGCAAGGCAGAAGCAGAAGCCAAGGCCGCTGAAGCAACCGAGGCTCCTGCAGCCGGCGAAGCCGAAGAAGCCAAGTAAATCTGTACCTTCCCTGATGCCGGAAACCGCATCGGGGGCTACTGACAGGATGGCGGCCCACACTGTGGGTTGCCGTCCTGTTAGTTACGTAAACACCAAAAATTTCTAGACAGAGGGGTTCCCATGGCGAACTACACTGCTGCTGACATCAAGGCCCTGCGTGAGCGCACCGGCGCCGGCATGATGGACGTCAAGAAGGCTCTTGACGAGGCCAACGGTGACGCCGAGAAGGCCATCGAAATCATTCGCATCAAGGGCCTCAAGGGCGCTACCAAGCGCGAAGGCCGTTCCACTGCCGAGGGCCTGGTTGCTGCCAAGGTCACCGGCGGCGTTGGCGTGATGATCGAGGTCAACTGCGAGACCGACTTCGTTGCCAAGGCTGACAAGTTCATCCAGCTGGCTGACAAGGTCCTCAACGTTGCAGTCGAGTCCGGCGCAGCCGACCTCGACACCCTGCTCGCCACCGAGGTAGACGGCAAGAAGCTTGCCGACGTCGTCATCGAAGAGGGTGCAGTCCTCGGCGAGAAGGTTGTTGTCCGCCGTATCTCCCGCGTTGAGGGAACCACGGTTGACGCTTACCTGCACAAGACCTCCAAGGACCTCCCGGCCCAGGTCGGCGTCCTGTTCGCTGTTGACGGCGAAGGCGAAGCCGCTGCCACCGCAGCACACGACATCGCCGTTCACGTTGCCGCCATGGCTCCGAACTACCTGACCCGCGAAGACGTTCCGGCCGAACTGGTCGAGTCCGAGCGCCGCATTGCGGAAGAGACCGCCAAGGCTGAAGGCAAGCCGGAAGCTGCACTTCCCAAGATCGTCGAAGGCCGCGTGACGGGCTTCTACAAGGGTGAAGTTCTGGTTGACCAGGCATTCGCCAAGGACTCCAAGAAGACCGTTGCCCAGGTCCTCGAGGAAGCCGGCGTCAAGGCAACCGCAGTTACCCGTTTCCGCGTCGGAAACTAGCAAGTCATGAAGAGGGGTGGTCACTTCGGTGGCCGCCCCTTTTTCATGCATCCGTCAGGGTAGTACCTGGGCGGACCAACAGCACGATAATCTAGCCCAAGTCCACCAACGGGAAGGCACCATGGAAACCGTCAACACTGCAATCCAGCCCGAGAAGAGCCGCCGTCGTGTACTGCTGAAGCTGTCCGGCGAGGTCATCGGCGGGGGCAAGCTCGGCGTCGATCCTGAAACCGTCCGGGCGATCGCGAAGCAGATCGCTGCCGCTGTCTCCGACGTTGAGGTGGCGATCGTGGTGGGCGGAGGTAACTTCTTCCGCGGCGCCGAACTCTCCCAGAGCGGCATGGACCGCTCCCGTGCGGACTACATGGGCATGCTTGGTACGGTCATGAACTGCCTGGCCCTTCAGGACTTCCTGGAGCAGGCCGGTGTGGAGACGCGGGTGCAGAGCGCTATCACAATGGGCCAGGTGGCCGAGGCATACATTCCGCGCCGCGCCATCCGCCACATGGAGAAGGGCCGCGTGGTCATCTTCGGTGCAGGCGCCGGCTTGCCATACTTCTCCACCGACACCGTAGCCGCGCAGCGTGCGCTTGAAGTGCACGCCGACGTCGTCCTGATGGCCAAGAGCGGCGTGGATGGCGTATACACCGCCGATCCCAAGAAGGACCCCACCGCGGAAAAGCTGGATGTGCTCAGCTACGACGACGCCCTCCGCCGCGATATCCGTGTCATGGACCAGACGGCGATGACCATGTGCAAGGACAACAACCTGTCCATGGTGGTCTTCGGCATGGAGGGCGAGGGCAACGTAACCCGCGCCATCCGCGGTGAAACCCTCGGAACCCTGGTTACGCCCTAGCAGCGGCTAGGATATTTCTAGGACCGTCCGCCCGCAGTGGCGGATCTTTACTGTGCATGGCCGCCCGTAGCAGGGCAGCGACTATTACTGAGGAGAACCCCGTGATCGAAGAGACCTTGCTCGAAGCCGGCGAGAAGATGGACAAGGCGGTTGAGGTAGCCAAGGAAGACTTCGCCTCGATCCGTACGGGCCGGGCGAACCCCGGACTCTACAACAAAGTGATCGTGGAGTACTACGGCACCCCCACGCCGCTCCAGCAGCTTGCTTCCTTCGCCGTTCCGGACGCACGCACCATCCTCATCACGCCCTACGACAAGAGCGCGCTCCGCGACATCGAGAAGGCCCTGAGTGACTCCGAGGTGGGTGCCAACCCCTCCAACGACGGCAACGTCATCCGCGTGACCATTCCTGAGCTCACCAAGGAACGCCGCAAGGAATACGTCAAGATCGTCAAGGGCAAAGGCGAGGACGCCAAGGTGTCCGTCCGCAGCATCCGCCGCAAGGCCAAGGATGCCCTGGACAAGCTGGTCAAGGACGGCGAAGCCGGTGAAGACGAGGGTGCCCGCGCCGAAAAGGAACTCGACGCCATCACCAAGCAGCACGTCGACAGCATCGATGACCTGCTGAAGCGCAAGGAAGCCGAGCTGCTCGAGGTCTGATGAGTCAGCCAGAGCCGGCGCCCGCCGGGCAGGTCCCGACGTCAGGGGCGCGCAGACTGGCCAGGCGCCTGCAAGGTAACCCGACGCCGAAGGCTGGCCGCAATCTGCCCGCCGCCATCGGCGTCGGGCTTGCCATGCTGTTTGCCGTCCTTGGTGGACTGCTTTTCCTGCCGCTGGGCTTTGTCCTGCTGGTTACCGCTTTCGCTGTCCTGGGTGTGTGGGAAGTATTCCGCGCCCTTGAGGCCCAAGGCACCCGCATGCCGGTGATTCCGGTGATGGTGGGTGCCCTGGCGATGCCCGTATCCGCCTACTTCGGCGGACTTGAGGGGCTCCTCTTCACCATGGTGGCCAGCAGTGTTGCCGTGCTCTTGTGGCGTTCCATCGAAAGTGCCGCCGGGGCGCCGCGCAGTGTCTTTGCCGGGGTGTTCACGCTGGCATGGGTGCCTTTCCTGATCAGCTTCGCGGCGTTGCCGCTCCATGCCGCGGGTGGTGCGACTCCCGTGGGCTTGTGGCCGAACGGAATCCCCGCCGGGGCATGGCAGATCGCGTCGATGCTCCTGCTGGTGGTGGCCAACGACACCTTCGGCTACATCGTTGGTGCCTCGTTCGGCAAACACCCCATGGCGCCCAAAATCAGCCCCAAGAAGTCCTGGGAGGGTTTCGCAGGATCGGTTGCCGGTGCCATGGTCATCGGCGTGCTGGCCTGCCTGCTGTTCCTGGACAAGCCCTGGTGGGTCGGGCTGATCCTGGCCACCGGCATGGTTGCCGCAGCCACTGCCGGCGATCTTGCCGAGTCCATGGTCAAGCGTGAACTTGGGGTGAAGGACATGAGCAGCATCCTCCCCGGCCACGGCGGCGTCATGGACCGCCTGGATTCAATCGTGTTCGCAGCCCCCGTGGCTTTTGTTCTGTTCGCGCTGCTGAGCGGCGTCTGACACCCCCGACGAAGGATAGTTGATGGCATTGGATATTCGACGCCAGATCCCGGCAACATTCGAGCGCGTGGAGCGCAACAAGTACGGCTACAACGCCAAGCAAGTAGACGCGTTCCTTAGCCGTGCACGGAACTCGTTTGAGAACCCGGGCAACACGGCCGATCCCGTGGCCAGCGCCGACGTCAGGGATGTGGCCTTCGATCCCGTCAAGGGCGGGTATGACGCCCAAAGCGTCGATGCCGCCTTGGACAGGCTGGAGGATGCCTTTGCGCGCCGCGAGCGGGATGACCTGATCAACCAGCAGGGCGAGGAAGCCTGGCTTCGGCAGATCGGTAAGCTCTCCGGCATTTTGCGTGGCCGGCTTCACCGTCCCGACGGCGAGCGGTTCCGTCGGCCGGCCAGGAAGCGGACCCGCAGCTACAACGTCCAGGACGTTGACGCACTGTGCGTCCAGTTGACCGACTACCTCGAAAACGATCAGCCGCTCAGCGTGGATACGGTCAGGAGGGCTGTCTTCCGGGCGGCGAAGGGCGACGAAGGCTACGACGAGGCACAGGTGGACGTCTTCCTGGACCGCGTTGTGGAGTTGATGGCGGCCATCGATTAGGGCGTCTTCGGGTTTCCCCCGGCAGGGCCGCCCCCGGCAGGGGAGACGGATGTGAGCTTCCGCCAGACGTCGTCGTAGCGACGTTTACCACGGAACAAGGACGTCACCAGGAAGGCCAGCCCGGCCATCACCCCTGCGCCCACGGCGAATGGTGCTGCCAACCCGGCCACCAACAACGCCGACCCCACCAGCAGGCCGATCAGTGCAGCGTTGACCGTGCCCATGAACACCATGCTGCTGCCTGCCACCTGGCTGAAGTCCCGGCGACCGCCGAAGAAGTAGTATGTCCGCTTGGCGCCTTCTTCGTCACCGGTGAAGCCGGCCATGAGGTAGGGGGCAACACCGGGATCCAGGTCAACGTAGGCAGCCCTCAGCCTGTTCATGGCTATGACGTACATGAGGTCTTCCATGCCGACGCTCATGACGCGGACGTGGGTCAGCAGGCCTACCAGCACGTCGATGCTGAGGATGGTCAACGCGAAAGCCCGGAACGCATCCGAGAACTGCGTTGCGTTGCCCACCAAGGCCACGCTGAGCAGGCTCGCCGAGGTGAACGTCAGGAACATGCTGATCCGGGTGAGGACCTCGCCCTGGGTGGTACTGCGTGAAGCGAGCAGGCTCCAATGCTCAGTGGCCAGCAACTGGGCCCGGACACCGGGGGCGGCTGCCGGATCAGCTGGTGGCTGGATGTCCGCAGGGCCCGCTTCGTGGGACATGGCGCCATTGTCCACCCCGCAGGAGCCGCGGACAACCGGTCAGGGCAGTTGGCGTTCGGTGACTACCGGCCGTTCCGGTACGTGCAGCCTGGACATCACGCGGTTCACCGAGGCAGGTACCCGTCCTTTGGTGGCCACGGACACGCCAACGGTCACGGCGAACGCCGCCGGAACCGTCCAGGCTGCAGGCTGGGCCAGCCAGAAGGGGGCTGCACTTGCGCCCAGGACAGTGCCAGCCACCATCGCACCGCCGCACAACACGCCACCCGTGACCATTCCTGCGATGGCGCCCGCGTCCGTCAAGCCCCGCCACCAGATGCCCAGGAGCAGCACCGGGCAGATGGTGGATGCCGTGAAGGCAAAGACCAAACCGACGCTGCCTGCCAACGCCAGGGAATCGGTGGTCAAGGCGAAACCCAAGGGGACGACGGCGGCCAGCAGCGCCGCGAGCCGGAAGCCGCGGACGCTGCCTCCGAAGAGATCCTGGCTGATGACGCCCGACAGTGAAACCACCAAGCCGGACGTGGTGGACAGGAAAGCCGCAAACGCGCCTGCCACGACGAGCGCGGAGAGAAGGTCGCCGGCCGGGCCGCCCACAAGCTTGCCCGGAAGCAGCAATACCAAGGCGTCGGCCTGGCCGGATCGGGCCAGCTCCGGAGCGTAGATCCGCCCCATGGCACCTGCCAGGGTAGGGAAGAGGTAGAAGACCGATAACAGGCCCAGCACAATCAACGTTGTACGCCGGGCCGATTGCCCATCGGGATTGGTGTAGAACCGGACGAGCACGTGGGGCAGGCCCAGCGTCCCGAACAGCAGGGCAACCAGCAAGGACACGTTGTGGTAGACGCCTGCGGTGGCCGTTTCCGTGGGGTTGATGGGAAGCGCTGCCACGGGAGCCGTGTCATTGGCCGTCAAGGCGAGGAGGATAAAGACCACCGGAACAGCCAGTGCCGTGAGTTTGAGCCAGTACTGGAAAGCCTGGACAAACGTGATTGAACGCATCCCGCCTGCCACAACCGTCACGCACACAACCAGCACCACCGCCGTCGAGCCTATCCACGACGGCAGGCCCGTAGTGATGCGGATGGTGAGTGCCGCACCGTGGAGCTGCGGCACGATGTACAGCCACCCCACGGCGACTACCACCAGGCTCGTGACCCGCCGGACCATCTTGGAGTCCAGGCGGGCTTCGGTGAAGTCGGGAATCGTGTAGGCCCCGGACCGGCGCAGGGGAGCCGCGACGAATAACAGCAGCATCAGGTAGCCGGCCGTGTAGCCAACCGGGAACCACAGGGCGTCAGTACCGGACAGGAGGATGAGGCCGGCAACGCCCAGGAAGCTGGCGGCCGACAGGTATTCGCCCCCGATGGCCGAGGCGTTCCACCATGGCCGGACGGTTCGGGACGCGACGTAGAAATCCCCGGTGGTCCGCGAAATGCGGAGGCCGTAGAAACCGATGGCCGCCGTCGCGAGGGAGACCGCGACGAAAGCGAACAGACCGACCGCCGGGTTCACCGCTCCTCCACCAAATCCCGGTAGCGGGCCTCGTTGCGGGCCGCCGCGCGGGTGAAGAACCACGCGCTGAGCCCTATGACCGGATACACCCCAACGCCCAGCAGAAGCCAGTCCAGACGGATTCCCAGCACAGTTGTCTCCGCCACCCCGGGTCCAAACACCAGGAATGCCGCGAAAGCGGCGATGATCAGCAGGAAACCGCAGGCCACCACCAGCGCCAGGCGCAATTGCGAGCGGATGAGCGAACGGACAAAAACCTTGCCGGCGTCGGACTCTTCGTTGACATCACCGTACGCAAGCCGGCCCCGGGGTACCGGTACCGAATGGCGCGGCGCGGTGACACGGACCCGCGTCATCCTTGCGGCCGGGGACGCGTGGCTTCCAGCCGGTCCCGGACGGAGGGAAGGTGGCGGCGGCTGATGGGCAGCTCGGCACCGGCCACCGTGACGCTGGGGGAGGAAGCCGAAAGTTTGAGGTGTCCCACGTGGTTGAGCGCAATCAGGTAGCTGCGGTGGATCCGGATGAAGCCCGCCTCCGCCCACTGCTGTTCAAGGTCGCTGAGGGGAACGCGGATGAGGTAGCTCGCTTCGGCGGTGTGCAGCCGGGCATAGTCGCCCTGGGCCTGGACGTAGCTGACATCGTCGCGGCGGATCATGCGGGTGGTGCCGCCGAGGTCAACGGTGATCATCTCCGGCGCCGGGGCCCCGTCCTTGATGAGCTCGCTGATCCGGTCCACGGACCTGGTCAGCCGTTCGGCCCGGAGCGGCTTCAGCAGGTAATCGACGGCGGCAAGGTCGAACGCCTCCAAAGCGCAGTCCTCGTCGGCCGTTACAAAGACGACGGCGGGAGGGCTGCTGCTGCGGGAGATGGCCCTTGCGATGTCCAGACCGGACAAGGCCGGCATGTGAATGTCGAGGAAAACAGCATCTACGGACTCGGTTTCCAGGGTCCGCAGGGCCTCACCACCGGAGGAAGCGCGGTGGATTGTGCCAATGCGGCCGTCCCGCCCCAGCAGGAAGGCGAGCTCCTCAACTGCGGGCAGTTCGTCATCGGCGACGAGCACGTTGATCATGGTTCCAGATTAGCCTCATGCGTCGTGGCGAGGTTGGGACTTGGGCACGCGCATTGTGATCAGGGTGCCTTCGCCGGGGGCCGTGTCGATCACCAGGCCGTGCTCGTCGCCGTAGACCTGCCGAAGCCGTGCATCCACGTTGCGCAGGCCGACGTGATCGCCGTCGCTGTGCCCGGCGAGCACTTGCCGCAGGTGCTCCGGGTCCATCCCCACGCCGTCGTCCTCGATGGTGACCTCCGCAAATGCGCCGGAATCATTGGCACAAATGGTGATGTGTCCGGGCCCTTCCTTCGCCTCGAGACCGTGACGGACCGCGTTCTCAACCAGCGGCTGGAGGCTGAGGAACGGGATGACAGTACTCAGCACCTCCGGCGCGATCCGCAGGCTGACCTGGACACGCTCGCCAAACCGGGCCCGTTCCAGCAGGAGGTAGCGGTCAATGCAGCGAAGTTCCTCGGCGAGCGTGGTGAAGTCGCCGTGGCGCCGGAAGGAGTACCTGGTGAAGTCGGCAAACTCCACTACCAGTTCACGTGCCCGGGCGGGGTCCGTATTGATGAACGAGGCAATGGCGTTCAAGGAGTTGTAGATGAAGTGCGGGCTGATCTGGGCCCTGAGGGCGCGGACTTCGGCCTCCATCAGGAGGGTCCGGGATGCCTCGAGCTCAGCCAGTTCCAGCTGGGCGCCGATCCAATCGGCCACTTCGCTGGTGGCCCGGACCAACCCGGCGCCCGCCGACGGCGCCAGGGCCGCAACTGTCCCCACCACCTTGGAACCGGCGCGGATGGGAGCGATGACGGCACTGAAACTGCCCGGTTGACCTGTCGCGTGGGGAACCACCGCGGTGCGCCCGCTTTCCAGCACCCCTCGGACAATGCCCATGAGCGCCGGCCTGGTGTCCTCGGCCGTTCCGTCCCACGCCACCACCGCTTCAGTGTCCGTGATCGCCAAGGCCTCGCAGCCAAGGAGCGCCCGCAATTGCTTGCTGGCCTTCCCCGCCCCGGCGGGTTCCAGACCGCCGCGAAGGTGCTGTCCCGCCCGCGATGCGGCGTGCAGCGTCTTGTAGGTTGCCTGCTCGGCGTCCGTGCCGAGGTCCCGGAAGGATCGCACCACTTTCAGGCCGACACCCACGACGACGGCCACCGCCAGGACGATCACGGCGATCGCGGCTGCTGTGAAAAGCGGGGAATCGGGCATGGAGCAAGAGTAGCCAATGCGCGGGCACGACGACGGCGGCCAGCCCGCCGCCTGCCGTTTGGCGCAGCATAGGGACCGTTGGGCGACAACGGCGGCCAATGTGCTGGAATGGCCGCCCCGGCCCGTCAATAGTGATTGCAGTCACATTGGCCGGCTGTGTGGAGCCGATGTGGGCACAACAACCAGGAGGAACCATGGGTAATGAGGCCCAACCCCAGGACGCGACAGCGTCCGTGGACTTCCAGGAAGTCCAGCAGACGGAGCGGTTCAAGAAGTTGCGCAAGCGGCACAGGAGCTTCGTCTTCCCCATGGCAGCAGCGTTCCTGCTGTGGTACTTCGCCTACGTTCTCTTGGCCGACTACGCGGTCGGCTTCATGTCCATCAAAGTGTGGGGAAACATCAACGTCGGCCTGATCCTGGGGCTGCTCCAGTTCGTCACCACTTTCGGGATCACCGCGTGGTACGTCAGCTACTCCAACAGGAAACTCGACCCCATCGCCGCCGAAATCCGGAACGAAATCGAAGGCCATGAGTTTGATAAGTCCGGCAGCCTGACCCGCGGGGGAGCACAGTGAACACCATGGTCCCTGCAGTGGAAGTTGCTGCACTCAAAGACACCACACTCTTGAACATGGGCATCTTCGCCCTCTTCGTCGCCGTCACCATGGTGATCGTCTTCCGTGCCAGCAGGAACAACAAGACTGCGGCCGACTACTACGCCGCCGGACGTTCCTTCACGGGCTCCCAGAACGGAACGGCCATCGCCGGCGACTACCTTTCGGCGGCCTCGTTCCTCGGAATCACCGGCGCGATCGCCATTAACGGCTACGACGGATTCCTCTACTCCATCGGGTTCCTCGTGGCCTGGCTGGTTGCCCTGCTGCTCGTGGCAGAGCTGCTGCGGAACACCGGTAAGTTCACCATGGCCGACGTCCTGTCCTTCCGCCTCCGCCAGCGGCCGGTCCGGATTGCCGCCGCGCTCTCGACGCTGGCGGTCTGCTTCTTCTACCTCCTGGCCCAGATGGCCGGAGCAGGCAGCCTTATTTCGCTGTTGCTGGGCATCAGCGACTGGGGCGGCCAAGCACTGGTGATCATTGTCGTCGGCGCCCTCATGATCATGTACGTCCTGATCGGCGGCATGAAGGGCACCACCTGGGTGCAGATCATCAAGGCCATCCTGCTCATCGCCGGCGCCGCCGTTATGACAGCCTGGGTACTTTCCATCTACGGCTTCAACCTGTCCAACCTCCTGGGATCGGCAGCGGAAGCCGCCAACAACCCCGCAATCCTGAACCCCGGCCTGCAATACGGCAAGTCGGACACCTCCAAGCTCGACTTCATGTCCCTTGGCCTGGCGTTGGTCCTGGGCACAGCAGCACTGCCGCACGTCCTGATGCGCTTCTACACCGTTCCCACGGCCAAGGAAGCGCGCAAGTCCGTGGTGTGGTCCATCTGGTTGATCGGCCTCTTCTACCTCTTCACCCTGGTGCTGGGTTATGGTGCCGCAGCCCTGGTGGGCGCGGAGACCATCAAATCTGCCCCGGGCGGCGTGAACTCCGCGGCTCCGCTGCTGGCCTTCCACCTGGGCGGGCCGCTGCTGCTGGGCTTTATCTCGGCTGTCGCCTTCGCCACCATCCTCGCGGTGGTTGCCGGCCTCACCATCACGGCGGCGGCATCGTTCGCCCACGACATCTACGCCAACGTCATCTCCAAGGGCAAAGCCGACGCCACCACCGAAGTGAAGGTTGCGCGGCGCACCGTAGTGGTCATCGGCATCCTGGCAATCCTCGGCGGGATCTTCGCCAACGGACAGAACGTTGCCTTCCTGGTGGCACTGGCCTTCGCGGTCGCGGCCTCGGCCAACCTGCCCACCATTGTCTACTCCCTGTTCTGGCGGAAGTTCACCACGCAAGGTGCGGTATGGAGCATGTACGGCGGCCTGGCATCAGCCATCCTGCTGATCACCTTCTCGCCGGTGGTGTCCGGTGCCAAGACCTCCATGATCCAGGGTGCCAACTTCGCGTTCTTCCCGCTCAGCAACCCCGGTATCGTCTCCATCCCGTTGGCTTTCTTCCTGGGCTGGTTGGGTACCGTCCTGGACAAGCGGCGTGAAGACGCTGCCAAGCAGGCCGAAATGGAGGTGCGCTCGCTGACCGGCGTCGGAGCCGAGAAAGCGGTAGACCACTGATCCGCTAAACCATTGCGGTCACGCTGTGGAAGCAGTGCCCCTCATGCCTTCGGGCGGAGGGGCACTGCTTCTTTGAGCGTCGCTACCTCTTGAGGGCCAGCCATTCCCGCAACTGCGCCAGCGGCCAGGTTGTCACGATCCTTTCCCGGGGAACACCGGCGGCCTCTGCGCGCTCCGCGCCGTATTGCAGGAAGTCCAGTTGGCCGGGAGCGTGGGCGTCACTGTCGATGCTGAAGAAGCACCCTGCATCAAGGGCCATGTGGATGAGCCGTTCGGGCGGGTCCTGGCGCTCCGGTCGGGAATTGATCTCCACCGCTACTCCCCATTCCGCACATTCCTTGAACACCTTTGCGGCGTCAAACTCGGATTCGGGCCTGGTGCCGCGCGAACCCTGGACCAGCCGTCCGGTGCAATGGCCCAGAACGTTGGTGTGGGGGTCGCTGATGCCGCCGAGCATGCGCTGTGTCATGGTCTTCGAATCGGAGCGCAGCTTGGAATGTACGCTGGCCACCACCACATCCAGCCGTTCCAGCATTTCCGGCGCCTGGTCCAGGGTTCCGTCTTCCAGGATGTCCACTTCGATGCCCTTGAGTAGCCGGAACCCGTCCTGGCCGGCGTTGACCTCCTCCACTATTCCTAATTGCCGGTCGAGGCGTTCCGCGCTGAGGCCGTTGGCAATCGTGAGGTTGGGGGAGTGGTCCGTCAGTGCGAGGTACTCGCGGCCCAGGGTGCGGGCTGCCGCCACCATCGTTTCGATCGGCGATCCGCCGTCCGACCAGTTGCTGTGGCTGTGCAGGTCGCCGCGCAAGGCCGAAGTAAGCCCATGGCCACCGGCGGCGAGCGGTTCGCTGCCCCGCTCGCGGAGGTCGGCCAAGTAGTCCGGAACGCGGTCTTCCATGGCCTGCGAAATGACTTCCGCGCTGCGGTTGCCAACCCCCTTGAGGCTCGTCAAGCGACCGGACGCGATCAGGCGCGACAGCTCGCCGGGCGGCAGCTGCCGCACGACGTCGGCTGCTTTCCTGAAGGCCTGCACTTTGAACGTCGGTGCGAGGCTGCGTTCCAGCCAGAAGGAAATTTCATCGAGCGCCTCAACGGGATCCATGGCTCCATGATCCCCGATGCTATGGGCGCAGGCGGATACTGCTCATTTTGAGGTCGTTCGTGCCCTCGAAAACATAATGGAGGTTGATCGTCTTGCCATCGCACTGCAGCGTCCCGGAGAGATCGGCCTTGTTGTTTCCGTTGTTGTTGTTCACGCTGACGGAGTTGTAGTTGGGCTTGCAGGAATTATCCAGTTCAAGGCTTGCAATGCCGTCAATGAACGACTGCTTGTCCAGTTCATCCTTGAGGGCCTGGTGGAGGTAGTCGTCGTAGGCTTCTTCGGTATCGCCGGCCACAACCAGTTTGGTGAACTCGTCGGCCAGCCCGCGCGCCTTGGACGTCGCGTTGCCCACGACGTTCACGAGCACCAACACTCCCACCACGGCGAGGACGATCACGCCGGCTACGATGCCCAGGACGATCCACAGCGTCTTCCGCTTCTTGGCGGGAGGAGTGGACGGCTGCCCGTACTGCCCCGGCGGGTACTGGCCTGGTTGGGGCGGGTATTGCCCTTGCCCTTGTTGGGGGTAGGGGTTTGGACTTCCGTAGTTGGGTGCGCCTCCCGCCGGACTTCCCTGCGGAGCTGCGTACGACGGCGGCTGTTGCCACTGCGAGGGCGTCCCGGACTGCGCGGGGTTGCTTGATGGCGGCGGGTACGGACCCGCCGGATTGGGATTGCGTGGAACCTCGCCCTGTCCGTTGGGCTCTTGTGGATTACTCACTCTCGGACCCCTTTCAGCAGCCTGCTTCCGCGCCACCTTTGTGGCCGGGAACTTCCGGCAGCCCCCGATGCTTTCCTTTGAATCAAACAGCATCCTGACAGTCCGGGCAAGAGTGACTGCTACCCTTCCGAGCGCCTTCCCAGAAGCGGCTGGACCCGGTAGGGAATCATCTCCCGCATGGCCAGCGCTGTATCCGTGCGCTCAACGCCGTCGCAGGCCAGGATCTTGCCGTTGATCCTGAAGAGGTCCTCCGCATCCAAGGCCACCACCCGCAACAGCAGGTCAGCCGAGCCGGTCAGGCCGAAGCCTTCCAGGATTTCCGGGATATCGGCCAGGTCCTTTGCCAGCGTTGCCAGTTTCTGCTGCTGTACGTGGACACTGATGAAGGCTGTGAGCGGGTACCCCAGCGCGACCGGATTGATCCGCCGTTCGAAGGACAGGAAGGCGTGCTTCTTCTCGAGCTGTGCCATGCGCGCCTGGACGGTGTTTCTGGAGAGGCCGAGCTTCTGGGCCAAGGCGACCACTGTTCCCCGCGGGTCCTTCGCCATGGCCGAGAGGAGACGGGTATCGGTGCCATCCAGTGGTTGCATAATGCGCAAGATTAGCACGGGCCTGAAGGGACAAACATGGCAGGATGCTCAATTTCCAGCAGGGTAGTTGTGCCCCATGCCCTTTGTGAGTAGGGTCACAAATAACCCGGGCGAAGGAGCCCGGGGGCCGGTCTGCGGCTGGATCACAAGTCCCGCGCGGGCCGACGAATACGAGCCGGAAGGTCGCGATCACCAATGTTGACGGACAAGGCGGGAACGGACGCAGGCACCACTGCTCCGGACCCGGGACTCAGCGGACACAATCCCTTGCGGACCGGCGGCGGGATGCTGCAACTGGTCTCCCCGGAGGGGGAGCGGATAAGCCATCCCGAGTTCGATCTCTGGATCAAGGACATCGGAGACGAACAGCTTTGTTCCCTCTTTGAGGACATGACTGTCATCCGCCGCATCGACGCCGAGGCCACCGCCCTGCAACGCCAAGGTGAACTGGCCCTGTGGCCGCCCCTGCTCGGCCAGGAAGCATCGCAGATTGGTTCCAGCCGGGCCCTTCGTGACGAAGATTTCGTGTTTCCCAGCTACCGCGAGAGCGGCGTGGCGTATGTGCGCGGCGCCCACGTCTCCGAGATCGCCAAGGTCTGGCGCGGCAACGCTTTATACAGCTGGGATCCGCAGCGGATCAACATGGCCACACCCCAAATCATCATCGGGTCCCAGAGCCTGCACGCCACCGGCTACGCCATGGGCGTTCAACTGGACGGCGCCAGCTCCGCCGTCCTGGCGTACTTCGGCGACGGAGCTACCAGTGAAGGCGACGTCAACGAGGCCATGGTCTTCGCCGCCAGCTTCCAGGCCCCGGTGGTGTTCTTCTGCCAGAACAACCACTGGGCCATTTCCGAGCCCGTGCGCGTGCAGTCCCACGTCCAGCTGGCTGATCGTCCCACCGGTTTCGGCATTCCCAGCATGCGGGTGGACGGCAACGACGTGCTGGCCGTCATGGCAGCTACCCGGGTGGCGCTGGACCGGGCACGCAAGGGCGGCGGGCCAACGTTCATAGAAGCGGTCACGTACCGCATGGGTCCACACACGACGGCGGACGACCCCACCCGCTACCGGGACGCCAACGAGCTGGAAGATTGGGCGGCAAAGGATCCCATCCTCCGGATACACAGGCTGCTCGATGCCAAGGGCCTGCTGACTGAAGAACTTGAAGCGCAGGTCAAAGCGAAGGCAGACGCCGTGGGCACAGAGTTGAGGACCAGCTGCATCACCATGCCCGATCCCCAGCCACTGGACGTCTTCAACCACGTCTACAGCACTCCCAATCCGTGGATTGAACGGCAGAAGGACCACTATTCGCGCTACCTGAACAGCTTCAACGCCGTCGAGGAAGGTGCCCGCTGATGTCCAAGCTCACTTTTGCCCGGGCCATCAACGCAGGGCTCCGAAAGTCATTGGAAAACGATCCCAAGGTAGTTCTCATCGGCGAGGACATCGGTACCCTCGGAGGTGTTTTCCGAGTCACCGACGGACTCCAGAAGGACTTCGGGCGGCACCGCGTCATCGATTCGCCGCTGGCGGAGTCAGGCATCGTGGGGACGGCAGTCGGCCTTGCCTACCGCGGCTACCGCCCTGTGTGCGAGATCCAGTTCGACGGTTTTATCTACCCTGCTTTCGACCAGATCGTCAGCCAGGTGGCCAAGATGCACTACCGGACGCAGGGCAGGGTCAAGATGCCCATCACCATCCGTGTGCCCTTCGGTGGCGGCATAGGGTCTCCGGAGCACCACTCGGAGTCCCCGGAGGCCTATTTCACCCACACTTCCGGGCTGCGGGTGGTGGCCGTATCCAATCCGCAGGATGCCTACACCATGATCCAGCAAGCCATCGCCTCCGATGACCCGGTGCTGTACTTCGAACCCAAGCGCCGCTATCACGACATGGGCGATGTGGATGAGGCCGCGGACCTCTCATCGGCACTTCCCATGGACAAGGCAGCCGTGGTGAACGCCGGTACGGACGTCACCCTGGTGGCCTACGGCCCCCTGGTCAAGACGGCCAGGGATGCCGCGCAGGCAGCGGCGGACGAGGGAACCTCGGTGGAAGTCATCGATCTTCGGTCCTTGGCGCCGGTGGACTATCCCGTGGTCGAGGCGTCGGTCCGCAAGACCGGCCGCCTGGTCATCACGCATGAGGCAGCCCAATCCGGCGGCCTGGGTGCCGAGATCGCGGCCAGCATCACGGAGCGCTGCTTCAACTACCTCGAAACAGCGCCGGTGCGGATCACTGGCTTCGACGTTCCCTACCCCTATTCCAAGCTCGAAATGCACCATCTGCCGGACCTGGACCGGATCCTGGATGGCGTTGATCGCGCGCTGGGCCGCCCCAACTCGTTGAGTGGACTGGAAGGATGAGCGCCACCATGATCAAGGAATTCAAGCTGCCGGACCTCGGCGAGGGCCTCACGGAGTCCGAGATCCTTAGCTGGAAAGTGGCGGTGGGGGATACCGTCAGCCTCAACCAGGTCATTGCCGAGGTTGAGACGGCCAAAGCAGTGGTGGAACTTCCGTCCCCGTTTGCGGGAGTGGTAGCGGCTTTGCATGAGGAACCCGGCACGGTGGTTGAGGTGGGCAAGCCGATTGTCTCGTTCGAAGTGGACGACGCCGGAGCTTCCCAGGGCGCAGAGGCGACGGACGCCGAATCTCCGGCCGGGCCCGCCAAACGCGAGCCGAACCTGGTAGGTTACGGCGCCGTCGTCGAGCATTCCGGGCGGCCAGCGAGGCGTGCCCGCGCTGTTGCCCCGGCGGTTGCTCCCCGGGCAGGGGAAACCGCCGTCGGGGAGCGGCCACGTTCCACGCCGCCCGTCCGCAAACTGGCCCGGGACCTCGGCGTCGATCTGGAGCGCGTCACCGGAACCGGCCCGCACGGGCTGATCACCCGCGAGGATGTCCAGAACTTTGCGGGCGCACCGGCACCGGACGCACAGGCCTCCGTGGCGCCGGCCGCCGGCGACCGGGAAACCAGGACCCCGGTCAAGGGCGTACGCAAGTTCAGCGCGGCTGCCATGGTGCAAAGCGCCTTCACCGCACCGCACGTCACGGAGTTCCTTACCGTGGATGTCACTCCCACCATGGAGCTGTTGGCCCGGCTAAAGAGCAACAGAGCGTTCGACGGCGTGAAGTTGACCCCGCTCACCATCGCGGCAAAGGCCGTGCTGATTGCGTTGCGGAACAACCCCACCCTCAATACGCACTGGGACGATGAAAAGCAGGAGATTGTCCAGTACCACTACGTCAACCTCGGCATCGCGGCCGCTACTCCACGCGGCCTGACGGTGCCGAACATCAAGGATGCGGAGCAACTGCCGCTGCGTGAACTCGCCGTTCAGTTGTCCGAACTGACGGACACTGCCCGGGCAGGTAAGACATCCCCGGCGGATCTGTCGGGAGGCACGATCTCCATCACCAACATAGGTGTCTTCGGCATTGACGCCGGGACGCCCATCCTCAACCCGGGCGAAGCGGCCATTGTGGCGTTGGGAGCGGTGCGGAAAGCACCGTGGGTGGTGGACGACGAACTGGTGGTCCGCCAGGTGATGTCGCTCAGCCTGTCCTTCGACCACCGCCTGGTGGACGGGGAACAGGGTTCGCGGTTCCTGGCCGACCTCGGTGCGATCCTTTCCGACCCGGCGATGGTGCTGACCATGGTCTAGCTTGCCTGGTGGGTGTCCCGCCAGCTGTGTTCGGGTTCGAATCCCAGGAGCCTGCGGGCCTTGTCGATGGACAGCATCGTTTCGTGCTGCTGCAGTTCCTTGACGACGTCGACGCCGGGAAAGACTTCCGCGGCAAGTTCGGCACTGCTCCGGCTCATGACGGTGTCTGCCGCGGCGATGATGAACCGTTCGAACCCTGGCGGGGCAACCTCGAGGGCGCGGGCCACGGCCTGGGCGCCGTCGCGGGCGTCGATGTAGCCCCAAAGGTTCCACTTACGCCGGGTCGCGTCAGCGTCGAAGGACGGGAACGCGGCGTAGTCTTCAGGATCCATGACATTCGAAAAACGCAGGGCCGTGATGCTGAGCTCAGGGTCCCAGCGGGTGAGTTGGATGGCCATCTGCTCTTCCAGGTGCTTGACCAGCGAATACGTGCTTTCGGGCCGTGCGTCGTATTCCTCGTCCACCGGGATGTAAGGCGGCGGCGCATCGAAGGGCAGGCCGAGCACTGTCTCGCTGGAGGCGTAGACGACCTTCTTGATACCTGCACGGCGTGCTGACTGGAACACGTTGTAGGTGGAGAGCATGTTGTTCTCGAAGATCGCGGAGTCGGGGGCCAGCCCGGGGGCCGGGATGGCCCCTAGGTGGACGATCGCATCCAGTCCGTCGTGCCGGTCGTCGAGCCCAAGGATCACGTCCACCACCTGGCCGTAGTTGCGCAGGTCGACGCTGACGTATCCATGGCCCCGCTCGCCGTCCCGGTCGAGGTTGAACACTTGGTGGCCATCCTCCGTCAGCTTCCGCACGACGCTCCTGCCCAACTTTCCGCTTCCACCGGTGACAGCAATCTTCATGGGGTTCTCCTTCGATGATCAGGTGTGACGTTTCAAAGCTGTTTCCAACCCTAGGCGGCGGCCCATGGGCGGGGACATACTTCAAGCTGGCCCTGTGAGTCCTAGGAAGGGCAGCGCGGGTCTTGGGAAGGCAGTTCCTCAGCCTGCCGGCGTTCCAACAGTCAAGGCCGCCAATGCCATCCGTTCAAGGACGGGCCGGGCAGACTTCACGGCGATCTTCCTGCCATGCTGGCGGACAGAATGCGGGGTGGAATTGATCAGGCCGAAAGCGGCATGCGCGCGGACCCGAAGCTCGGCGGGATCACTGCCCGGATGCACCTCCCTGAGGACATCAACCCACGTCTCCACATATCCACGCTGGAGGGCCCGGACCTCCGCCTGGTCAGCTTCGCTCAGGCTTCCGAAGTCGCGGTCCTGGACCCTGATGACGTCCGGATTCCGCAAGGCAAAGTCCACGTGGAAGGCAACCAGGCCGTCCAGGGCTGCAAGCGCATTCCCGGCTTCGGCCACCACCTTGAGCCCACCGTCCTGCAGCTCGCGGCTGACGCTCAGGAGGAGCTCGCCCAGCACGGCCTGCTTACCGGGGAAATGCCGGTACACGGCAGGTCCGCTGACGCCCGCGGCGGCGCCGAGATCCTCCAGGGAAACCCTGGCGAATCCGTTCTCCGCGAAGAGGCCGGCAGCGGCGGAAAGCAACGCCACGCGCCGCTCTTCCTTGGCCTGGCTGCGCTGGGTGGCTTGGGCGCGCTGGGTGGCTTGGCTGCGCTGGGTTGCTTGAGCATGCTGGGTCACAGTTTCCTCCTCGCCGCCCGCAGTACGTGCTGGACATCACAGTTAATCAAGACTAACCTAAATTTCAGTTATGAGGCACTAACCGAAATGACGTGGATCTGACACCGTTCGGACCGGAATGGGACAGTAGTCGATGGAGACGATAGCCAGCGTTGCAGGGGCTGCCACGAGCACCTTTGCGGCCAACGAGGAAGCCCAGCGCAAGCTGGTGGCAGAACTGAAGGAGCGCCTCGCAACCACTGCGCTGGGCGGCCCGCCCAAGTCCCGCGAGCGCCATATTTCCCGTGGGAAACTCCTTCCCAGGGAGCGCATCGACTACCTCCTGGACGAGGGCAGCCCGTTCCTGGAGATTGCGCCGCTGGCGGCCAACGGAATGTACAACGACGATTCACCCGGCGCCGGGGTCATCGCAGGCATCGGGCTGGTCCATGGCCGGCACGTGCTGGTCATCTCCAACGACGCCACCGTCAAAGGCGGAACCTACTATCCCATGACGGTGAAGAAGCACCTCCGGGCGCAGGAGATTGCCCTGGAGAACAAGCTGCCGTGTATCTACCTCGTGGACTCCGGGGGCGCCTTCCTTCCCAAGCAGGACGAGGTGTTCCCGGACAAGGAGCACTTCGGCCGGATCTTCTACAACCAGGCGCGCATGTCGGCTGCCAAGATTCCACAGATCGCCTCAGTGATGGGTTCCTGCACCGCTGGTGGCGCCTACGTCCCGGCCATGAGCGATGAGACAGTCATTGTGCGGAACCAGGGCACCATCTTCCTTGGCGGACCGCCGCTGGTGAAGGCGGCCATCGGAGAGATCGTCACGGCGGAAGAACTCGGTGGCGGGGACGTTCACGCCAAGGTATCCGGAGTAGCGGACCACCTGGCCGAGAACGACCAGCACGCGCTGGAAATTGTCCGCGACATCGTGGCGACGTTGCCACAGCCGGCCCCGCCGGCCTGGGACGTGCTCGACGTCGTCCTGCCGCCGGTCGTCGAACCGTCCGGTATCTACGGCGTGGTTCCGACCGACGTCAACGCGCAGTACGACGTTCGCGAAGTCATTGCCAGGATCGTGGACGGTTCCGAATTCCATGAGTTCAAGAAGAACTACGGGACTACGTTGGTGACGGGTTTTGCGCATCTGCACGGACACCCCGTGGGCATCGTGGCCAACAACGGAGTGCTGTTCAGCGAGTCCTCACTCAAGGGGGCGCACTTCATTGAACTGTGTGACCAGCGTGGAATTCCCTTGATCTTCCTGCAGAACCTTTCCGGGTTCATGGTGGGCAAGGACTATGAACAGGGCGGCATAGCGAAGAACGGCGCCAAGATGGTCACCGCGGTTGCCACAGCCCGGGTTCCGAAACTGACGGTAGTGATCGGCGGCAGCTTCGGGGCGGGCAACTACTCCATGTGCGGCCGTGCCTACTCGCCACGGTTCCTGTGGATGTGGCCGGCAGCCCGTATCTCCGTGATGGGCGGAAACCAGGCTTCCAGTGTCCTTGCCACCGTCAAACGCGAACAGTTGGAGGCCGCGGGCCAGGAGTGGTCCGCCGACGACGAGGAAGCCTTCAAGGCGCCCATCAAAAAACAATACGAGGACCAGGGGAGCCCTTACTACTCAACGGCGCGGCTCTGGGACGACGGCATCATCGACCCCGCCGACACCCGCCGGGTCCTGGGGATGGCCCTGGACGTCGTTTCCCGCCAACCGCTGCCCGAAACTTCCTTCGGCCTTTTCAGGATGTGACCATGACCGTGCCCACAACAACCCGGAATGCGCCGGCAGAGCCGGCCGAGCGGCATTCCTTCACGTCAGTCCTGGTAGCCAACAGGGGAGAGATCGCCTGCAGGGTCATCCGGACGCTGCAGCACATGGGCATCCGGGCCGTGGCTGTCTACTCAGATGCGGACAAGGACGCCAAGCACGTGGCCATGGCAGACGCTGCCGTGGGCATCGGTGGAACGGCCCCGGCAGAGAGCTACCTCAAGGTCGACGCGATCATTGAGGCCTGCCGGCAAACAGGCGCCGAAGCCGTGCACCCGGGATACGGTTTCCTGTCCGAAAACGTTGAGTTCGCCAAGGCGCTGGATGCCGCCGGCATCGTGTTCATTGGGCCGGGGATCGAAGCGATCGAACTGATGGGCGACAAGATCCGTTCCAAGAACCACGTGATGTCCTACGGCGTTCCCTGCACGCCGGGTATCGCAAAGGCCGGGCTGACGGACCAGGACCTGATTGACGCCGCACCATCGGTGGGCTTCCCCCTGCTCATCAAACCGTCAGCCGGTGGCGGCGGAAAAGGCATGCAGGCGGTGGAACGGCCCGAAGACCTCCCTGCAGCCCTGGCCGCAGCCCGGCGGGTTGCAGCGGCCGCCTTTGGCGACGACACCCTTTTCCTGGAACGTTTGGTCCGTTCCCCCCGCCACATCGAAGTCCAGATCCTGGCAGACAACCACGGGAACGTCATCCATGTGGGCGAGCGCGAATGTTCCTTGCAGCGCCGGCACCAGAAAGTGATCGAAGAAGCCCCCTCGGCGCTTTTCCGTTCCATGCCGGAGGGTGAAGCGCAACGGGCCAGGATCGGGGAAGCAGCTTGCAACGCGGCCCGGTCAGTCAACTACAGCGGCGCCGGCACCGTGGAATTCCTGGTGTCCGATGACCATCCTGACGAGTTCTTTTTCATGGAGATGAACACGCGCCTGCAGGTGGAACACCCCGTGACGGAACTCGTGACGGGCATCGACCTGGTGGAATGGCAGGTGCGGATCGCTGCAGGTGAGGTCCTCACCCTGGCGCAGTCCGACGTCGTACTTAACGGGCACGCAGTAGAGGCGAGGGTTTACGCGGAGGTTCCCGAACGGAACTTCATGCCGTCCATGGGGCGGGTTGTGCAGCTGGCCGAGCGGGGACTGCCGGATCGGCGGATCTCCGGAGCCCGGGTGGACGATGCAACGGTCCGGATCGATTCGGCCATGCGGCAAGGGCTCGACATCACGGGCGACTACGATCCGATGCTTGCCAAAGTGATCGCCTGGGGCCCGGACCGCGCGGCCGCCCTTGACGAACTGGATGCCGCGTTGGGCCGGTATACGCTGCTGGGCCTGGACACCAATGTGGAGTACCTGCGGCTGCTGATCAACGAACCCGAGGTCCGTGGGGGCCACCTGGACACCGGACTCATTGAGCGGAAACTGCCGGGCATGACCTTCCGCCACGTCGGACCGGAGGAAGTGGCGGCGGCCGGAGTCGCGCTCTGGCTTGAGCGGACCGGTTCCCCGCTGGCGGGGGATGCCTGGGCGTTGCCGGACTCCTGGCGCGTAGGGCAGCCAGCGGCCTGGACAGCCGCTTTCGGGCTGCCGGACGGCTCTGTGGCCACCGCCTCTGTAACTGACCATGGCGGCCAGGTGGGAGTAGCGCTCGACGGCGGTCCCGGCGTCGGGCGCCAGGCCGTCACCGTGACCGGGGTGGAGCGGACCGACGACCGGATCAGCCTGGACGTCGACGGCGTGAACCTCACCTACGCGCTGGGCCGGGACAACCGGGGAATCCACCTCGGAAACGCCGGCTGGTCCTGCCGCCTGGAGGTCCTGAACCGCGCCGAAAGGCTCAAGCGCATGCTGGCCGGAATCCAACAGGAGGAAGGAACCGCGGACCCCGAGGTGCGCTCGCCCATGCCCGGAACAGTGGTCTCCGTGGCCGTTTCCGACGGCGAAACGGTCGCCGAAGGGCAGGTACTCCTCGCCGTCGAGGCCATGAAAATGGAGCACCAACTGCTGGCCTCCGTCCATGGGACAGTCCACCTCACCGTAGCAACAGGCGACCTCGTCAAGGCAGACCAGGTACTCGCCAGCATCCATGCCACCCCAACCAGTGCCGTCCCAACCACTAAGGAAACCCAGCCGTGAGCACTTTCGACCTTTCCGAGGAATACCAGGACCTCAGTGACTCCGTCCGCGAGTTCGCCGATGAAGTAGTGGCCCCCGTCTCGGCCAAGCACGACGAAGAACACAGCTTCCCCTACGAGGTCATCAAGCAGATGGGGGAGATGGGACTCTTCGGCCTGCCCTTCCCCGAAGAGTACGGCGGCATGGGCGGGGACTACTTCGCGCTCGCACTGGCCCTGGAACAACTGGGCCGCGTGGACCAGTCGGTAGCGATCACCTTGGAAGCCGGAGTGTCCCTCGGGGCGATGCCTGTCTACCGGTTCGGGACCGGGGAACAGAAGGAACAATGGCTTCCGCCCCTTGCCTCCGGGCAGGCGCTCGCCGGGTTCGGGCTGACCGAACGCGAAGCCGGATCCGATGCCGGGGGCACCAAGACCCACGCCCACCTGGAAGCCGGCGAATGGGTGATCAACGGTAACAAGGAGTTCATCACCAACTCCGGCACGGATATCACCCGGCTGGTCACGGTCACCGCGGTCACCGGCAAGGAAGAACGCCCGGACGGCAGTATCAAAAAGGAGATCTCCACCATCCTGGTGCCCACGGAAACCCCCGGCTTTAAAGCGGAAAAGGCCTACAACAAGGTGGGCTGGAACGCTTCGGACACCCACCCGTTGACACTGGACAACGTCCGGGTTCCCGAATCCAACCTGCTCGGCGAGCGCGGACGCGGCTACGCCAACTTTCTTTCCATCCTTGACGAAGGCCGCATCGCGATCGCGGCTTTGGGTACAGGAGCCGCCCAGGGATGCGTGGACCTGTCCGTGAAGTACGCCAAGGAACGCAGTGCCTTTGGGCAGAACATCGCCAAGTACCAGGCCATCCAATTCAAGATCGCGCGGATGCAGGCCAGGGCCCACACGGCACGTCTTGCCTACTACGACGCAGCGGCCAGGATGCTCGCGGGGAAGCCGTTCAAGACCGAGGCGGCCATCGCTAAGATGGTCGCAGGCGAGGCAGCCATGGACAACGCGCGGGATGCCACCCAGGTATTCGGCGGGTATGGCTTCATCAACGAATTCACCGTGGCCCGGCATTACCGGGACTCCAAGATCCTCGAGGTCGGGGAGGGCACCACGGAGGTTCAATTGATGCTCATCGCCCGCGAGCTGGGTCTTTAACCGCAGGGGAAGGATCAAGGATGATTGACAAGGTTGTTGCCAGCGCCGCGGAAGCGGTGAAGGACATCCCGGACGGTGCCTCGCTGGCCGTCGGCGGGTTCGGACTGTGCGGAATTCCGGTCGCGCTGATAGACGCCCTGCATCAACAAGGCACCACCGGGCTGGAGACGGTCAGCAACAACTGCGGCGTGGACGACTGGGGCCTTGGCATCCTCCTCAAGGACGGCCGCATCCGGCGAACCATCAGTTCCTACGTGGGGGAGAACAAGGAATTCGCCCGCCAGTACCTCGCCGGTGAACTGGAAGTGGTCCTCACCCCGCAGGGAACCCTGGCGGAGAAACTGCGTGCCGGCGGCGCCGGGATCCCCGCTTTCTATACCAAAGCCGGCGTGGGCACCCAGGTGTCCGAAGGCGGGCTGCCGCAAAAGTACGACGCCGACGGGAACGTTGAGAAAGCGTCGGCGCCCAAGGAGGTGCGCGCCTTCAACGGTGCCGACTTTGTCCTTGAAGAGTCCCTGACCCCGGACTTTGGACTTGTCCACGCCTGGAAGGGAGATCGCCACGGCAACCTCGTCTTCCATGCAACGGCAATGAACTTCAACCCGCTGTGTGCCATGGCAGCGAAGACCACCATCGCCGAAGTGGAGGAACTGGTGGAACCGGGGGAGTTGGATCCCGAACACATCCACACTCCTGGCATCTTCGTCCAGCGCGTGGTGGTTTCGCCGACGCCGGAGAAACGGATCGAGAAGCGCACGGTTTCCGTCACGGACACATCCGGCGCAGGCACGGCGGAGCAGCAGGCGGGAGGAGCCTAACCATGGAATCGAACACGTATCACGATGTCCCGCCACGTCCCGAAGCCGTGCGGCACGAATACCGCAGGGCCGACGTCGACCATCACGAGGCCAAAGGCTGGACGCGGAATGAACTGGCCGCCCGGGTGGCCCGCGAACTGGAGAACGGGCAATACGTCAACCTGGGGATCGGCATGCCCACCCTGATTCCCAACTACATCCCTGACGGAGTAGAGGTCATCCTGCACTCGGAGAACGGCATCCTGGGCGTGGGTCCCTACCCGGCCGAGGACAAAATCGACCCCGATGTGATCAATGCCGGCAAGGAAACGGTCACAGTGAACGCCGGTGCAGCTTTCTTCGATTCCGCGTCGTCGTTCGGGATGATCCGCGGCGGCCACGTGGATGTCGCCGTCTTGGGCGCCATGGAGGTGGCCTCCAACGGCGACCTCGCCAACTGGATGATCCCGGGGAAGATGGTCAAGGGCATGGGCGGGGCCATGGACCTGGTGTTCGGCGCCAAGAAGGTGATCGTCATGATGGAACACGTTGACCGTAACGGCCGCCCGAAAATCGTGAAGGACTGCACCCTTCCGCTGACCGGCAAGGGATGCGTGGACCGCATCATCACTGACCTTGCCGTGATCGACGTCGTGAAGGACGAAGGCGAACCCCGGCTGGTCCTGCGGGAACTTGCGCCAAACGTCACTTTGGACGACGTCGTGGCGGCAACTGGCGCGGAACTGTTTGAAGAAGACCAGGAACTCACCGTATGACCCGGGTAGTGGTGCAGCGCGGTCTCTATTTTGACGAACTGGAAGAGGGCGTCGTGTATGCGCACAGGCCCGGCCGCACAGTGACCGAAGCGGACAACGTCCTCTTCACCACCATGACCATGAACACCCAGGCGCTGCATCTGGACGCAGCCTGGAGTTCGACGCAGCCATTCGGCCAGCGCCTGATGAACTCCATGTTCACGCTGTCGGTCATGGTGGGCCAGTCCGTGACCCAGCTGACGCAGGGCACCATCGTGGCGCAGTTGGGGCTGACGGATGTTGCTTTCCCGCACCCGCTCTACCACGGCGATACGCTGTACACGGAGACAGAGGTCACCGGGAAGAGGCTTTCATCGTCCCGTCCCGGCCAGGGCTTGGTGACCATGCAACACACCGGCCGGAACCAGGACGGCAAGGAAGTGGCGCTGGCAACGCGGACGTGTTTGATGTGGACCAAGGAAGCGCACGCCTCCCAAACCGACGTCTCCAAGCACTAATCACGCCCAGCAGCAAGGAACCCGATGCCCACTCCTGCCGACCTTCCCTTCACCATGGGTCCTGCCCTCCTGTTCTGCCCTGCGGACCGCCCGGAACGCTACAGCAAGGCGGCCGACCGCTCCGATGCGGTGATCCTGGACCTGGAAGATGCCGTTTCGCCTGTTGACAAGCAGCGTGCCCGGGGTGCCATCCTGGCCCAGCTGGGCGCGGCGGGAGATGCGCCGGAGCTGGAACCCAGCCGCACCATCGTGAGGGTCAACCCCGTGGGCTCGGCTGAGTTTGAAAAGGACCTCCACAGCCTGGCCCACACGCCCTACCGCACTGTGATGGTTGCCAAGGCGGAGAGCGCAGAGGACATGCGGGCCCTTGACGGTTACCGGGTGATTGCCCTCTGCGAAACAGCTGCCGGCGTGCTGAATGCCGCTGCCATCGCGGCGGAACCGAATGTGGTGGCGCTCATGTGGGGTGCGGAGGACCTGCTGGCATCCCTGGGCGGGCTTTCCAGCAGGAACGACGACGGCGGGTACCGGGCTGTCGCCCTGCACGCCCGTTCCACTGTGCTGCTTGCCGCAAAAGCCGCGGGCAAGGAAGCCATCGACGCCGTCTACGTGAACATTCCGGACCTCGACGGCCTGGCCATGGAATCGCGGGATGCCGTGGCGAGCGGTTTCGGGGCGAAAGCCTGCATCCATCCGTCTCAAGTGGCTGCGGTGCGGGAAGCCTATGCGCCTGCGCCTGAAGCGGTAGAGGAAGCGCGCGAGTTGTTGGACGCCGCTTCCGCTGCGGGCAGCGGTGTGTTCCAGTTCAAAGGGAAGATGATCGACGGCCCCATCCTTAAGCACGCTGAATCGGTGCTGCGGAGGGCCCGCTAAGGCCCGTAAACAGGCGCGAGGTGGCATTTAATGCCAATGTTTCCCGGAAACACTGTCATCAAATGCCACCTCGTGTGGTTCTTAGGCTGAGACCTTGGTGGCCAGCTCAGTCAGCGGCACTGCCGGCGGCCGTTGTGCCGTGCTCTTGATCGATACCGACTGCCCCGACTTCGCAGACTCGAGGACCGACTCCATCACCTCAAGGGCGTGGAACGCGAGCCCGCCCCCTGCACGCGGTTCCTGGCCTGCTGGAGTGGCCGCAAGGTCGGCAATGCCAAAGCCCCGGCCCGAATCCACATAACCGGCCGAGACGGGCAGTGTTTCCCAGTCCTCGGCGCCGAGGGCGAACAACTGGACCTCGCCGTCGAAATGGTTGGGATCCGGAACCACCAGGGAACCCTTCTCGCCGTGGATTTCCAGGTTGGGGCTCTTGGTCTTGACCGCGTCGAAGCTCATGAAGAGGGTTGACAGCGCACCCGAGGCGTGGACCAATACTCCGGTTACGTGCGAGTCGATGTCTACCGGTACTTTTTGGCCTTCTCGAGGACCGGAACCGATGGTGCGCTCGTTGCGCGTGTGGCTCGCGGTGCCCACCACGGAGACCACGGGACCCAAGAGGGTGACCAATGCCGAGACGTAGTACGGGCCCATGTCCAGCAGCGGTCCGCCGCCGGGCTGGTAGTAGAAGTCCGGGTTCGGATGCCAGCGTTCGTGGCCGGGCGTGGCCATGGTGGCCGTCGCCGAAATCGGGGCACCGATCAGGCCGTCGTCGATCGCTTTGCGGGCCGTTTGGATGCCCGTGCCCAGGACCGTATCCGGCGCACAGCCCACCACCACTCCGGCGGCCCGTGCAGCGTCGAGAATCTGCCGGGCCTCTTCGGTGGTAGCGGCGAGCGGCTTCTCCCCGTACACGGACTTGCCGTTGGCGATGGCCTTGAGGGCCACGTCGGCGTGCGCCGCCGGGATGGTCAGGTTGAGCACCAGGTCGACGTCGTCCGCCGCCAACAGCTCGTCCACCGACACTGCCCGGACGCCTTCGTAGGAGTCGGCCACTGCCTGGGCACGGGCTGGATCGAGGTCCGCCACGGTCATGAGGTTGATCGAATCAAGGCGCCGGAAACTGCTCAGGTACTGGGCGATGATGGCGCCGCAGCCGATGATTCCGACGTTAAGCTGCTTGGTGTCTTCTAGCGGGTTGCCCACAGCATGCCCCTCTCGATGATGGTGCGGACGTTGGAGTCCTGGAGAACTTCCACACGGTGTCCCGGGGTGCAGACGAAGATCCTGCCCTTGCCCCACTGGCGCGTCCAGATGGCAGGGGAAGTGACCTCCCGGTTCCAGGGATCCCATTCGCGCACCTTCTGGGTGGTGGTGGCCAGGACGTCGATGTAGTCGTCGGCCAGGACCCAGTACTGCTCGGTGACCAGCTCAAAGTCGGACAACCCCTTGGTAATCGGGTGGTCCGCGGCAGCCGGCAGCATGTCCACCGTGTAGGGAACGTAGTTGTCCGACTGCTCGCCGATTCTTTCGTCCGGGTGCTTGCCGGGATGGCAGGCGAACTGGCCCCCGATCAGGTGGAGGTAGTCGGAGTTGTTGCGGTAGGAGTCGGCGATGCCGCCATGCCAGCCTGCCAGGCCCGTACCGTTCTCGACGGCGGCACGAAGTCCCTCGAACTCGTCCTTTTCGATGGTGGACATGGTCATGCACTGCACGATCAGGTCCACAGTTGCCATGTAGTCGGCGTCTGCGTAGATTTTGGGCGATTCCTCCACCCGTACCTCGAAGCCTTGGGCTTTGAGGTACGGGATGAAGAGTTCCGTGGCTTCCACAGGCTGGTGTCCGTCCCAGCCCCCGCGTACCACCAGGGCGGTTTTGTTGTTGCTCGACATGTTTTCCTTAATTTTCGGGGCGTATCCGTTGAGTCGTTCAGCGTGTTGAGAATGCGGCGTCGAAGGCCGCTGCGGGTGGTTGGATAGTGGCCAGTTCCTTGACCATGGCCAGCGCCTGCGGGGCACCGACCAGGCGGTCCATGCCCGCGTCTTCCCACTCGATGCTGGTGGGTCCTGCGTAGCCGATGGCGTTGAGGGTCCGGAAGATCGGTTCCCACTGCACGTCTCCGTGGCCGGCCGTGACGAAGTCCCAACCGCGGCGGGGATCTGCCCAGGGCAAGTGCGACCCCAGGCGTCCGTTGCGGCCGTTCAACTGCCGGACGGATTCCTTCACATGGACGTGGAAGATCCGGTCTGCGAAGTCCTGCAGGAACATTACGGGGTCCAGGTCCTGCCAGATGAAGTGGGACGGATCAAAGTTCAACCCGAAGCTTTCCCGGTGCCCAATGGCTTCGAGCGTCCGCTTGGCCGTCCAGTAGTCGTAGGCAATCTCAGAGGGGTGGACTTCCAGTGCGAACCGGACCCCCACCTCGTCGAAGACGTCCATGATGGGGTTCCAGCGGTTGGCGAAGTCCTGGTAGCCGCGCTCGATCATGGCATCAGAGGCGGGAGGGAACATGGCAACGCATTTCCAGATGGAGGAACCCGTAAATCCGGTGACGGTCTTAACCCCCAGCCTGGCCGCAGCGCGGGCCGTAGCCTTCATGGTCTCTGCTGCGCGCCGGCGGACGCCTTCTGCATCACCATCACCCCAGACATCGGGGGACAGGATATCCCGGTGCCGTTCGTCAATGGGATCGTCGCAAACTGCCTGCCCCGTGAGGTGGTTGGCGATGGCGTGGACCGACAAGTTGTGCTTGTCCAGGATCTCCAGCTTGTTCCGGAGATAGGCATCGTCGTCCACTACCCGTACCGGATCGAGGTGGTCGCCCCAGCAGGCGATCTCCAGGCCGTCGAAGCCCCATTCGCCTGCCAATCGGGCAACTTCCTCAAAGGGAAGGTCTGCCCACTGACCGGTAAAAAGTGTGATGGGTCGGTTCATCAGTGCTCCTTGTCAACGTTCTGCCAACGGCTTTCCGCCGCAGCGCTCGCCTCTACGGCGGCCAATACCTTCTGGACCTGCAAAGCATCAGCGAACGACGGCGACGGCTGCTCACCGGCGCCGATGGCATTCACGAGGTCCACCACCTGATGGGTGAAGCCGTGCTCGTACCCCAGGCCATGGCCGGTCGGCCACCAGTTGCCCGTATAAGGGTGGGACGGTTCGGTGACCATGATCTTGCGGAAGCCCGCATCGGGTTCAAGCGAGGCATCGTAGAACTGCAGGGAATTCATGTCCTCGAAATCGAAGGCCAGCGAACCCTTGGTGCCGTTCAGTTCCAGTCGCATCGCGTTCTTTCGGCCCAGCGCGAAGCGGGTGGCCTCGAAAATGCCAACGGGACCAGTGCCGCCGTCGTGCTTTCCGCTGAACCGGGCAGTGAAAAGGGCGGCGTCGTCAACGGTTACCGGGCCCTTGGGGCCGTCGGAGCCACCGTGGCCGCCGAGTCCCACGAAGTCACCACCCACCGGGCGTTCCTTGACGAATGTTTCCATCAGGGCGGAGACCCCGGTGATGGTTTGTCCGGTGATCCACTGGGCCGCATCGATGCTGTGGGCGCCGATGTCGCCCAGGGAGCCGGAGCCTGATTTCGACTTGTCCAAGCGCCACGTGAGGGGAGCGTCGGCATCCGAGAGCCAGTCCTGAAGGTACTGGGCGCGGACGTGGCGGATATCGCCCAGACGCCCTTCGTCAACCATCCGCTTGGCCAAGGCGAGCGCGGGCGTACGGCGGTAGCTGAAGCCGCACATGGAGAGGACTCCGCGTTCGGCCGCGGCCCTGGCCACAGTCGTCATTTTTTCGGCCTCCTCCACGGAGTTGGCCAAAGGCTTTTCGCACAGGACGTGCTTGCCTGCTTCCAGGGCGGCGATCGCAATCTCGGCGTGGGTGTTGCCGGGAGTGCAAATATCGATGAGGTCGATGTCGTCGCGCTCGATCAACCGCCGCCAGTCCGTCTCCACCGAGTCCCAGCCGTACTTGGCTGCCGCCGCCCGGACTCCTTCTTCGTTGCGGCCGGCCACCGCGGTGAGCTGCGGTGCGAGGGGCAGGTCGAAGAAGCGGGGGGCGGTACGCCACGCGTGGGAGTGGGCGGCACCCATGAAGGAATAGCCCGCCATGCCTACACGCAGGGGTTGTGGTTCAGTCACAACTGATCCTTTCTTGTCTGCCTGATCCGGTTACTTGCTGAATCCGGCGGTCAGGCCGCTGAGGAGCTGGCGCCGTCCTACGACGTACAGCACCAGGATTGGCAGGGTGCTCAGGACCACCGAGGCCAGGACCGCCGGGATGTTCACGCTGAATTCGCCTTGGAACGTCCAGAGTCCCAAGGGGAGGACGCGAAGGTCCGGGTTCTGGGTCAGCACCAGCGGGAGCAGGAACCCGTTCCACACGTGCAGGCCGTTGTAGATGGAGACCGTCACGATCGCCGGACGGGTCAGGGGCAGCGCCAGGCGCCACATGGTTTGCCATTCGCTGCACCCGTCCAGCCGCATGGATTCGAACAGCTCATTGGGAACGTCCCGAATGAAGTTGGACAGGATGAGCACGGTGAGCGGGATTGCGAAGGCGATGGACGGGAGCATGATGGCCAGCAGGCTGTCGTAGAGGTTCAGCCTGATGATCATCAGGTAGATGGGGATGATGGTCGCCTGCAGGGGGATGGCGAGGCCCATCAGGAACATTCCGTTGACCAGTTTCAGGAACCTGCCACGTCCGCGGACGATCGCGAAGGACGCCATGAAGGAGATCAGGACCGTCGGGATGACGGAACCGAGCGTCACGATCGCGCTGTTCATGAAGTACGTCGCGAAGTTCGATTCCAGGACCAGCTGGTAGTTCTCCAAGGTCGGAGACGTCGGCGGAGCCAGCGGACTTTGCCCGAAGTAGCCCTCTGCCGTCTTCAGGCTGGTGATCACGATGTAGTAGACGGGGATGATGATGATGGCCAGCCAGATCCATCCGCCCAGGCCGCCGGGGATGTTGAGGCGGCGGATGCGTGTGGCCAGGCTCAGCTTGACCACGGGCGGGTCGGCCTTGGTGCCGGTTGCCGGTGTCTCTTCTGTGTTCGTCAGAACGGTGCTCACCCTACATACCTTCCAATTGGCTGCCCTGCTTGTCCTTGCCTCCAAGACGCTGGAGGAACAAGGCCAGTGCGAGGCCGATGACGACCAGGATCACGGCGATGACGCTTGCCGGGCCCATGAGGTTGGCCCGGAAGCCCCTGAGGTACATGTCCAGGGCCAGGATCCGGGTGGAGTTGCCCGGGCCGCCGCCTGTGAGCACGAAGATCAGGTCGAAGTAGGTCAGGGATCCCACCACCATCAAGGTGGAGGACGTGATGATGGTGTACTTCAACTGCGGGAGCGTGATGTGGAAAAACTGTTTGATGGTGCCGGCTCCGTCGATCTGGGCCGCCTCATACAGGGACTTCGGTATCTGGCGCACCCCGCCTTGGTAGATCAACGTGTGGAACGGCACGAACTGCCAGGCGATGACGAAGATGACCAGTCCCAGTGCCAGCTGCGGAACACCCAGCCAGTCCTGCGCCAGGAAAGGCAACCCCAAGCCCATGGCCAGGCCGAAGTTCGGGTCCAGGAGGGCTTTGAAGGCGATGGCCACCGCTGCCGATGACAGGAGGAGGGGCAGGAAATACAACACTGCCAGGGCCGCACGGTATTTTTGGCTACCCGCAGTGAAGACTCCCAACAGCAGGCTGATCGGAGTCTGGACCAGCCAGGACACGATCATGATCACGAACGTCAGCCCCAACGCGTTGTAGAGTCCGGGATCGGCGAGGACCGAAGTCCAGTTGTCCATCCCGGCGACGCCGATTGCGCCGATGCCGTCCCAGTCGGCGAAGCTGAGGACCAGGACCCCGGCCAGGGGAACGACGGCGAACAGGACAAAGAACAGCAGCGCCGGAACCGTCAGCCATGCGAGTGCGGAATTTTTCTGCCCCTTGGTCTTCTCGCCAGTTCGGTGGGCGGCCGTCCTGGTCAACGTTGAGCTGCTCATTTGCCAAGCGTTGCGTTCATGTTCTCGGCGAACTGCTTGGGCGTGATGGACCTCAGGAACAACTGGTCGATGTTGTTCAGGAGCGCCTCGGCAGCGGTGGGGCTCAGCGCCTGGTCCCAGGACTGCTGGAACGTTGGTGCGTTCTTGGCAAGGTCGTAAACGAAGTTCAGGAAGTCCTTGTCAGGTGAGGATGCAAGCTTGTCCTCGATGCCGTTCACGATCGGCACGGAGCCGGAGTTGATGTAGGCATCGATGACCTTGTCCGTCAGAATGCCCTCTTTGAAGAACTTCTTGGCGGTCTCCTTTTCCTGGTCGCTGGCCTTGGAGGAGATGGACATGTACTGCGCAGGGTTTCCGACGCCGCTCTTCGGATCGCCCTTGCCGCCGGCGACGGTGGGGAAATGGACGAAGCCGAGCTTTCCGTCCTGGACGAAGTTCTGGCCTTCCTTCTTCATGGCACCGTAGGTCCAGGAACCGTGGAGCATCATCGCAGCCTTGCCGGTGAACAACAGTGCCTGGTCGGCTTTGGAGTCTGCCGTGATCGAGGAGAACCCCTTGATGAAGCCGTCAGCGGACACCAGCTCCTGGATCTTGGTGCCGGTCTCGATGACTGCCGGGTGCATCCAGGCATCGGTCTTGCCTTCGAAGATGGCGTTGAAGACCTCGGCGCCGCCAATGCGGTCAAGGAGGTATTCGAGCCACATCATTGAGGTCCATCGGGACTGGCCACCGAGCGAGAACGGTGCCACGCCCATGTCGTTGAAGGTCTTGACCAAGGACATGATGTCGTCCCAGGTCTTGGGAGGCTGCACTCCGGCTTTCTCGAAGAGCTCCTTGTTGTAGAAGAGCACGATCGGAGCCACGTACTGGTTAGGCAGGGCGTAGATCTTGCCGTTGACCGTCGCAGCGCCGAACGAGGACGGGAAGAACTTTTCCTTGACGTCCGGATTGGCGTCGAACCAAGGAGTCAGGTCCTCCACCTGGTTGGCCTCGGCGTAGGTCTTCAGCCCGCCGCCGCCCCAGCCATAGACAATGGTCGGGGCCTGGCCTGCACCAATGGCCGTCTTGATCTTGGTCTTGTACGCATCGTTCTGGAAGTAGGTGACGTTGATCTTGTTGTCGGGGTTCGCGGCGACGAACGCGTCAACGGCGTTCTGCATGGTGGTCTGGTTGGGCTCGCCGGTAAGGAACCACATGCTGGCACCGCCGCCTCCGCCGCTCCCGCCCGGTCCTGACGTTCCGCAGGCGGTCGTTGCCATGGCTGCGAAGGGTGTGAGTGCAGCGAGGGCCAGGAAGGAACGCCGGGAGGACTGGAATTGCTTCATTGCTTCTCCATGTGTTTTCGCTAGGTTGAACAAGAAGGCTCCGAAAAAAATCGAAATATTTCGCAACCGTGATTAAGATCACGGTCTAAACTAAAGCTAAATGAGTGATCCGTCAAGACGCGTTTTTTCTTCGTATCTGAGCTGAACTTGCAATTTTTGGCGAGGCAGCGGATCCTCGAAAATGCCGAAATAATTTCGAAAGTGGGGGTTATGACTACCGGGACAAAGCCGTCCAAGCCAACCCTGGCCGCAGTGGCCCAAGAGGCCGGCGTCTCAACGCCGACCGTTTCCAAAGTCATCAACGGACGCGAAGACGTAGCCGACGAGACACGCACCCGGGTCCTCGCGGCGCTGGAGAGGATCGGTTACAAAACCCCTTCCCAGCGCAGGAGTGTCCCGTCCCGCCGCGCCGTGGAGGCCGTGTTTGATTCCCTCAACTCGGCGTACGCGGTCGAGGTGCTTAATGGCGTGCTCGAACAGGCAGCGATTGCCGACATGGAGGTGGTCCTCTCCGTGACCAGCCGGCAATCAGGGTCGCCTTTGGGGCCTGAAGAGCGCGCCCAACGCCTGCTCGACGAAGGCCGCAGCGGCATGATCGTGGTCACCTCCGCCTTCAACTCAGGTCAGCTCAACGCCTTCCAGCGCCGAAGGATCCCCATTGTGGTGGTTGATCCGCTCAATCCGCCGCCCGGCGATGTCTTCAGCGTCGGTGCCAGCAACTGGGCCGGCGGCAAAGTTGCTGCTGCCCACCTGCTGGCACTCGGCCACCGCAGGATCGCCTACATTGGAGGGCCGGAATCGGCGGAGTGCAGCCAAGCGCGGCTCCACGGCTACATGGCTGCGCTGATGGCCGAGGGCATCAGCGTGCAGGAGGATTACGTCCTTGCCGGGCCCTTCCGCCCCAGTAACGGTGTTCAGGCGATGAAGTCGTTACTGGCATTGGATGATCCGCCCACGGCCATCTTCGCCGCCAGCGACAGCATCGCTTTGGGCGTACTGGCCGAGGCCCGGCGCCAGAATGTGCGCATCCCCGAGGAACTGAGCCTTGTGGGCTTCGACGGAACCCACCAGGCAGCGGAATCAGTTCCCCCGCTCACCTCGGTGTCCCAACCGCTGCAGGACATGGGACGGTCCGCAGTGAACTTCATCCTCCGGCAAATGAACGGCGAGGACATTGATTCGCGTCGGGTCGAGCTGGCCACCCACCTGGTGGTTCGGGAGTCCACGGCGGCCCCGAGGCCGGCTGCCCACCGCTTCACTGCCAAGGAAGCCGGCGCCGGGAATCGAGGGACATAGGCGGAATGGCCTCGTACAGCGGTACCCTCACCCAGCGCTCGCCCGTCGTCCTGAACTCGGCGCGGCTGGCGAAACGGTAAAGGTACGTCTGCACGCGCACCCAACGGGGGCGGCCGCCGTCGAACGGGTCATGGCCAAGCAGCCGAAGCGTCGGCGGATCGGCTGCGAGGAGCTTGTCCAGGAAGCGGTACAGCCATTCCTCGTGCACGGTGCGCAGCGGCAGGAACCACATCATCCAATCCAGCCGAAGGTGGTAGGGCGCCCATTGACGCGGCATTCTTCGGACATCTCCCGGTTTCCCCTTGAACCCGTACTCCAGCCAGGCCTCGTCCGGGGCGTCGGGGTCTTCGTCGGAGGTTCCTTCCACCACTACTTCGATGCGTTGCTTGGTGACCGTGCCAAAAGCTCCATACGCATTGACCAGCCTCCAGCGGTTGAAGCTTGCATTCATGAGTTGCTCCCGCGAGACCAGGTTCAGCAACGGCCGGTAGCTGAACACCAGCAACAGCAACGTCACGGCGAGTACGACGACGTGCCACCACACTGGTGTGGTGGCACCGGAGTGCCACTCAAGCGGGATGAAAGGGAAGACCGCGTGGGCCACGGGATCGCTCACAGCTGCGAAAGCAAGGATGATGGCGGCCCAGTTCAGCCAGGCGAAATTGCCCGAGCCCACAAGCCATAACTGGGTCAGGATGATGATGCCGGCGGCAATGCCGGCCACGGGCTGGGGTGCGAACAGGAAGAAGGGGACCACCAGCTGGGCGAAATGGTTCCCCAGCACCTCGACTTTGTGCAGCGGCCGGGGGAGGAGGTGGGCTTGGCGGCTGAGAGGGCCGGGCATCGGCTGGGTCTCGTGGTGGTAGAACATCGCTGTCAGGTCCCGCCATTCCCTGCCCCCGCGCATCTTGATCATGCCGGCGCCGAACTCAAGCCGGAACACCAGCCACACGACCAGTACCAGGATGGTGGCGGGCGGGGGAGTCTGGTCGGATCCCAGGAAGGCTACCGTGAACCCTGCTTCCAGGAGAAGCACTTCCCAGCCGAAGCCGTAAAAGGTTTGTCCCACGTTGACAATGGACATGTAGAGGAACCAGAGGGCCAGGAAAGCAATCATCGGCAACCACGGCGGCCCTGTCTGCGGAAGTCCGAGGACCAACAACGCGGACACCGCCAGCCCAAAGACGCAGACGGACCGCAGCAGCCTGTCCGAGTAGCGCCAACGGAACAGCGTAGGCCGCCCCATCCGCCGGACAACCCCAAGGAAATCCGGGACGGGAAGCAGGCCCCGCTCGCCCAGGAGCGCCGGGAACTGGTTCAGCGTCGAAAGAAACGCAAGGAAGTAGAGCGCAGCCGTGCCGCGCTGCAGCACCTGGCGGGCGAATTCGTAGTCCCGGGCGTCGAACCAAGAGAGCCACTCCACGATTTCCACGTTACCCATGGGACAGAGAGGCCAACAGACGTTTGCACATATGGGTCCGCCGTGTTCGCCCTGCCCTGCGGCGGCTGGGATACTTGACTCATGCAGCCGCGCAAGATCGTCATCCTCGGGTCCACCGGTTCCATCGGAACACAAGCAATTGAGGTGATCGATGCCGCTCCCCACCTTTTCGAGGTAGTGGCACTCAGCGCAGGCGGCGGAAATCCGGAACTCATTGCGCAGCAGGCTGTGCACACCCGCGCGCAGGCAGTGGGAATTGCCCGGGGCGACGCTGCTGCCCTGCAACAGCTCATCGCCGGCTTTGCCGCGACCGCCGGGCTGAAAGGTTTTGCTCCGGAAATCTTCGTGGGGCCCGATGCCTCAGCCAGGGTCGCGGGCATCCCCAGTGACGTTGTCCTCAACGGCATCACCGGATCCATCGGTCTTGCTCCTACCTTGGCGGCCCTGGAGTCCGGGGCCACCCTGGCGCTCGCCAACAAGGAATCGCTGATCGTCGGCGGTGCTCTAGTTAAGGCAGCCGCGGGTCCAGGCCAGATTGTTCCCGTCGACTCCGAACATTCGGCAATTGCACAGTGTCTCCGTTCAGGCGCGGCAGCGGAAGTCCAGAAGCTGATACTTACGGCTTCGGGCGGTCCTTTCCGGGGCCGGACGCGCGAACAACTGCAGGACGTCAGCCCGCAGGAGGCGTTGGCGCACCCCACCTGGGACATGGGGCTGATGGTCACCACGAACTCCGCCAGCCTGGTCAACAAGGGCTTGGAAGTGATCGAAGCGCACCTGCTGTTCGACGTGCCCCTGGACCGGATCGACGTCGTGGTGCATCCCCAGTCCGTGGTCCATTCAATGGTGCAGTTCGTGGACGGCTCAATCATCGCGCAAGCTTCCCCGCCGGACATGCGCCTTCCGATCGCGCTGGGGCTCGGCTGGCCGGACAGGGTTCCCGGCGCTGCCCGGGCGTGTGACTGGAGCCATGCCACCAGCTGGACCTTCGAACCGCTGGATTCGGAGGCGTTTCCCGCCGTGAACCTCGCCAAGGAGGCAGCCAAGCAGGGGAGCACCTTCCCCGCGGTGTTCAACGCAGCGAACGAGGAAGCTGTGGAGGCGTTCCACGCCGGCCGCATCCGCTTCACTGACATCGTCGATACCGTGGAGTCCGTCCTCAGCGAACATTCAGGCTCTTCGGAGCTAACGCTGGAATCCGTATTGGATGCTGAAGCGTGGGCACGCAGCCGTACCCACGATCGTTTAGCCACCAGCCCCCTGTAGCCCCCCACCCCACCTGATGGAAGCAGTACCGCCCGAATGAGCCCCGTCCTTCTCTTCATCCTCGGAGTCATCTTCGTCGCCATCGGCGTCGCGGTCTCCATCGCGCTTCACGAGGTGGGGCACCTGGTTCCTGCCAAGCTGTTCAAGGTGCGGGTGACCAAGTACATGATCGGTTTTGGTCCCACGCTGTGGTCGCGCAAGAAGGGTGAGACCGAGTACGGTTTCAAGGCCCTGCCGCTGGGCGGCTACGTCGCCATGATCGGCATGTACCCGCCGAACAAGGAGGACGGCGGCGTCCGTCCCTCCAGTACGGGTATGTTCCAGACGCTTGCCTCGGAGGCGCGCTCGGCGGCCCACGAGGAAGTGGGCCCGGACGACGCAAACCGGGTGTTCTACAAACTGCCGGTCTGGAAGAAGATCATCGTCATGCTGGGTGGTCCGGCCATGAACATGCTCATCGGACTCGTGCTGACGGCTGTGCTGCTGATGGGCTTCGGTACGGCCCAGGCCACCACCACGATCGCCGATGTTTCCAAATGCCAAGTCGCAGCCGGCCAGACCGTCGATCCCGATTCCTCGGAGTGCACGCCCACCCCCGCCGCGGCTGCCGGCCTGCAGCCCAATGACACCATTAAGTCCTTCGATGGAAAACAGGTCACGGAATGGGACGAGTTGACCAGTTGGATCCGTGCATCCGCAGGGCGTGAGGTCCCTATTACGGTGGAGCGCAACGGGTCCCTCGTGTCCACCACCGTCACGCCTGTACTTTCTGCGCGGCCCGTCATCGGTTCCGATGGCCGGCAGGAACAGGATGCCGACGGCGTCCTCAAGTACCAGGAAGTCGGGTTCCTGGGCATAGGTGCCCAAAGCGTCCTGGTGCCGCAGCCGGCGTCGAGCGTTTTGCCCATGGCGGGGGAGAACATCAAGCAGATCTCCGGTGTGATCTTCAACCTGCCCGCCAGGGTGGTTGGCGTGGCCAAGGCAGCCTTCAGCGAAGAGCCCCGCGACCCCAACGGCCCCATCAGCGTGGTGGGCGTCGGCCGGGTGGCCGGTGAAGTAGCCGCTATGGAGCAGGTGCCCTTGGAGGCCAGAATCGGCACGCTTGTGGGCTTGCTGGCAGGCCTGAACTTTGCCTTGGCGATTTTCAACCTCATCCCCTTGCTCCCGCTTGACGGCGGGCATGTGGCCGGTGCCCTGTACGAGGGAATCCGGCGTCGGGTGGCCAAGCTGCTCGGCAAGCCGGACCCCGGTGCTTTCGACATTGCCAAGCTCCTCCCGGCAACGTATGTGGTGGCTGCCCTCTTGATGGCCATGGGCGCGTTGCTGATCTACGCGGACATCGTGAAGCCGGTGAACATCTTTGGCTAGGAGCGTCTCCGGCGGCCTCCCCGGTGGCAGAGCATCCGCACCCGGCGGGATAGGCTAACACCATGACTGTTTTCGCTGTTGAGTATGTTTACGCGGCCGACTCCGGGGCCATCCGCGACGAGACCCGTCCCGCACACCGCGCTTGGCTTAGCGACCTCGCTGACGAAGGTGCGCTGCTTGCCAGCGGTCCGTACGGTGACGGCGCAGGCGCGCTGCTGATCTTCAAATCCCGCGACGAAGCTGAACTCACTGACCTCCTGAAGCAGGATCCGTTTGCTGACGCCGGCGCCATCGCCGGAATCCGCACCACCGAATGGTCGCCCATTATTGGGCTTCTTTCGGAGCACGCCTCCTGATTCAGGTACCCACCACCAGATACACCCAACCCAAGGAGTCCACGTGACCTCGGTCAGCCTGGGAATGCCAGCCGCCCCTCCACCCGTCCTCGCTCCGCGACGCAAAACGCGGCAAATCAAGGTCGGCTCGGTAGGTGTTGGCTCTGATTACCCCATCAGCGTGCAGTCAATGACCACCACTCCCACCACGGACATCAATGCCACGCTCCAGCAGATCGCCGAGCTGACCGCGTCCGGTTGCGACATCGTCCGTGTTGCGTGCCCTTCTGCCGATGACGCCGAGGCCTTGCCGATCATTGCCCGCAAGTCGCAGATCCCGGTGATCGCGGACATCCACTTCCAGCCCAAGTACGTCTTCGCCGCCATTGAGGCAGGGTGCGCCGCTGTCCGTGTGAACCCGGGCAACATCCGGAAGTTCGATGACCAGGTCAAGGAAATCGCCGCTGCTGCCAGGGACCACGGCACTTCCATACGCATCGGCGTCAACGCCGGTTCGCTGGAGCCCGGCATCCTCAAGAAGTACGGCAAGGCCACTCCAGAAGCCCTGGTGGAATCAGCCGTATGGGAAGCTTCGCTCTTTGAGGAACACGGCTTCCATGACTTCAAGATCTCCGTGAAGCACAACGACCCCGTGGTCATGGTTGCCGCCTACGAGATGCTCGCAGAAAAGGGTGACTGGCCCCTGCACCTGGGCGTCACAGAAGCGGGCCCTGCCTTCCAGGGAACCATCAAGTCGGCCACGGCTTTCGGCGCGCTCCTGTCCCGCGGCATCGGTGACACTATCCGTGTGTCCCTGTCCGCTCCTCCCGTCGAGGAGATCAAGGTGGGCAACCAGATCCTGCAGTCGCTCAACCTTCGCCCGCGCAAGCTGGAAATCGTGTCCTGCCCGTCCTGCGGCCGTGCCCAGGTGGACGTCTACACCCTCGCCGAGGAAGTGACGGCAGGGCTGGAAGGCATGGAGATTCCCCTTCGCGTAGCGGTGATGGGTTGCGTAGTGAATGGACCCGGTGAGGCCCGTGAAGCGGACCTCGGCGTTGCTTCCGGCAACGGCAAGGGGCAGATCTTCGTGAAGGGCGAAGTCATCAAGACCGTGCCCGAAAGCCAAATTGTTGAGACACTGATCGAAGAGGCGATGCGCATCGCCGAAGAGATGGGGGAGGCCGATGGCGAAGATGCTGTCAAAGGTAGCCCCGTGGTTAGCGTCTCGTAACGAGGCCGGCCTGGGAGTCAGGGTGCTCGGCGCTGCCGACACCCTGGCCCTTCGCGCGCTTGCGAATGAAGATCCTGTAGCGAACGTTTTCATCCTCGCGCACTTGGACAGCGTAGGAACAGCGGCGCCCACCAGCGGTGGCGCGAAGGTCTACGGCGTTTTCGACGACGACCGGCTCATCGGGGCTTGCTGGGCAGGAGCCAACATGGTCCCTGTTCAACTGGACCCCGCACTGGTGGAGCACGTAGCCGCAGCGGCACACCAAGCGGGCCGTCGCTACGCCTCCATCTTCGGCCCGGCCGAGAGCGTCCTGGCCCTCTACTCGAAGTTTGAGCAACTAGGGCACTTTGCCCATGAAGTCCGCGAGCGGCAACCCCTCCTCACCATCTCGGGCGCACCGGCCATTCCAGCCAACCCCTCATTGATCTTCGGCACCATGGCGGACTTCGATCGGATACTTCCCGCTTGTGCTGCCATGTTCGAAGAGGAAGTAGGGTATTCGCCGTTCCTCGGCGGCCAGGACTTCTACAGCCGGCGTGTTGCCGGCCTGATCCGGCAAGGCCACTCCCTGGTCCACATCGATGCGGATGGCACCGTGGTGTTCAAAGCCGAACTCGGCGCGGTCACGCGGGACGTCACCCAGGTGCAGGGCGTATGGATGAACCCCGGTCTCCGCGGCAGGGGTGAGAGCGCCGGCTACATGGCCGCCGTCGTCAACCTCGCCAAGACCTTCGCCCCCGTCACAAGCCTCTACGTCAACGACTTCAATGCCAAGGCGCGGGCAACCTATGAGCGGGTGGGCTTCACGCAGGCGGGCACGTTTGCCACGGTGCTCTTCTAGCGCGGGGTGCCGGAGAACCCCTGTTCGGGCTTGTAGGCTTGTCCCGGCCAACAATTGTCGGCTCATCGCTCGAACTCATTGGGGAAAAAATGAAGAGGAACGCTCTGCGCGGATTTGCCGCAGCAGGACTTTTGGTCATCGGACTTACTGCATGTGGCGGCGGCGCATCGACGGACGCTGCGTCCTCGGCTCCGGCCGGCGAAACCCCGTCCGCCACACCCACGCCCACCGAGGCAAAGCAGTACACCACGCAGGAGCTCGTAGACCTCGTGAAGCAGATCAAGGCCGACGACGGGTCCGAACTTACGGTCTCTGCCATTGACGATCTTGCCAGCCAGCAGAACCCGCTCAAGGAACTCATCAGCCAGATGACCATCGAACCGGCAGAGTGCAAAGAGCTCAGCACCCTGGGTGCGTCCCAGTCGATCGAGGGCTCCACGGCCGCAGCAGGAGCCAAGATTGACACGGATGCCCAGGTGGTCACCGGCATCTCGCTCATTTCCGGCGTCGACAAGGAAGTTCTGACGAAGAGCCTGGAAGACAACGAGGACCAGGCTGCCAAGTGCGCGAACATGACCATGACCATGGGCGGTTCCACTTTGAAGGTCAGCACCGAGAAATTCGACGGCATCAGCTCCGTGCCCGGGGCCAAGGGTTTCAAGACCGCAATGGTCCTGCCCGACGGCCGGAGCCAGTCCACGTACATGGGCTTTGCCATCAAGGACGGCGTGCTGATTTCGGCAACCGCCTCCGGTGCCAACGCTGAGAGCGAAGGGGTTGCCGCAGCAGGCGCCCTGATGGATCAGGCCGCGGCACTCATCAAGTAGCACGCAGCCATCGGGCAGTTGTGGTTGCTCCCAAGCCGGGAACAGCCACAACTGCCCGCTGCGTTTCTGCTGCGGCAAGCACCTTCCGCCGCTGGCTTATGTGGTCTGCCTCCGCAGCGTCAGGGAAGCGAGCACCAGGACTCCCACCACGATTCCACCCATCACGGCCGTATCCTGCCACAGGGCTTCCGTGGCGTCGGCGTGGGCTGCGATTTCCTGCAGGGCATCGACCGAGAAAGTCAACGGGAGCGCACCTGAGATGCCGTCGAGGACATCGTTCATGTTCTCCCGGGCCACAAAGAGTCCGCACAGCAGGATCTGCGGCACTACGACCACCGGCATGAACTGGACGGCCTGGAACTCGGTCCGGGCAAACGCCGAACACAGCAGCCCCAGTGCCACGCCGAGGACGGCATTGATCACGGCGATCATCACCACCAAGCCGGGGCTTCCTTTGATGTCCAAGTCGAAAATCCAGTAGGCAACGGCTGTAGCCACCAGGGACTGCAGGGCAGCCATGAGGGAGAAGGCCAGGGCGTAGCCGAACAGCAGGTCCGCTTTGTGAATGGGTGTGGTCAGCAGCCGCTCAAGCGTTCCCGAGGTCCGTTCGCGGAGCATGGTGATTGACGTGACGAGGAACATCACCACAAACGGGAAGATGGCGAGCATCATCAGGCCCACGCGGTCGAAGGTCCTTGGAACCCCTGGCGGCAACGTCTCGTTTTCGAACAGGAAATAGACGGCTGCCAGCAGCAGTGCCGGAACCACCAGGATGAGGGCAATACTGCGGTGATCGTGCCGCAGCTGGCCCAGGACGCGTGCGGCGGTAGCCAAGGTCATGCGCAGGTTCATGATGCGGCACCAGCCTTGCGGGCATCGGTGATCATGGCCAGGAACGCCCGTTCAAGGTCCTTGTTCCGGCCGCGTCGGGCCAGTTCCTCCGGCGTCAGCTGTGCCAGCAACTGTCCGTCGCGCAGCAGCAGCAACGACGAACAATGGGACGCCTCCTCCATGACGTGGGAGGAGATCAGCAACGTGGTTCCTGCAGCAGCCATTGCCGCGAACCGTCCCCACAGCTCGGCCCTCAGCACCGGGTCCAGGCCCCCTGTCGGTTCATCGAGCACCAACAGCGCGGGATGCGCCACCAAGGCACAGGCCAGCGACACGCGGCTGAACTGCCCGCCTGAAAGGTCTACGGCCTTCCGGCGCATGTGGGATTCAAGCCCGACGGCGGCAATCGCCTGGGCGACGTCCGCCGCCGTCGCGCCGTGCAGGGCGCCGAAGTACTTGACGTTCGCTGCCACGCTCAGGTCTCCGTAGACGCTGGCACCCTGGGTGACATATCCGATGTCGTTCCTCAAGGATGCGCTGCCCGCCGGGCGGCCAAGGACGCTCAAGGTTCCCCCGCTGATCTTCTGTACGCCGACGATCGCCCGCATGAGAGTGGTCTTTCCACTGCCGGAGGGACCAATCAGGCCCGTAATCCGCCCCGGCATGATGCTGAACTCCAACCCGCGCAGGATTGTGGTCCGCCCCCTGGAGACGTGCAACCCTGAGGCCGCGATTGCGGCAGTTTCCGGGTCCTGGGAAGGGGCTGTTCCGCGCGGCATTGCGTGCCTCCCGACGCATAGCTGATTCACCAACCGGTGAATTGAAGCTAGGCCGGGACAGGCCACCCGTCAATGCCCCGGGGCGGGTGGTTCCTTGAAAAGGTGTCTCCAATCACATACATTCGTCCCTAGCCGTGTCGTTGGGGGCAAGGGTGGCAAAGGGGGAAACCATGGAACTTACCTCAAAGGGTATGTGGTGCCCTCCGTCCATCCATAAGCTCGGCAGTGACCAATGCTTCCCAGCCGCAGGAGGTCCTTTTCCGCTGGAGGGAACAGGAGTCTAGTCTCCATACGGAGTCTGCGGCCGGCCGGCCGTTGAGCCACGCCATTGCAGGATGACCAGCCGGTTCGGCCAGGGGCTTCCAAACGCGAAGGCGTGGCTCATCTGTTTCCACGTTCCAAAGGCGCTCCCGCCAGCCGGTAGATTAGTAGGAGTTCTTTTTGCCCTGCTGCCATAGAAACGGATAAGTACCCGTGGTCCTTCGCCTCTCCCAGTTGTTCCTGCGCACTTTGCGCGAAGATCCCGTCGACGCCGAGGTGGCCAGCCACAAGCTTTTGGTCCGCGCCGGCTACATTCGACGGGCTGCTCCCGGCATCTACACCTGGCTGCCGCTGGGGTTGAGCGTGCTGCGCAAGGTGGAGGAGATCATCCGCCAGGAAATGGCCGCCATCGGCGCCCAGGAAGTGCATTTCCCTGCCCTCCTGCCGCGGGAACCCTACGAGGCCACCAACCGCTGGACCGAGTACGGCGAAGGCCTCTTCCGCCTCCAGGACCGCAAGGGGGCGGACTACCTGCTTGCGCCGACGCACGAAGAGATGTTCACGCTGCTGGTCAAGGACCTGTACTCGTCCTACAAGGACCTGCCGTTGAGCCTCTACCAGATCCAGAACAAGTACCGGGACGAGGCACGTCCGCGGGCCGGCCTGCTGCGTGGGCGCGAGTTCATCATGAAGGACTCCTACTCCTTCGACGTTGACGACGCCGGCCTGGACGCCAGCTACGCCGCCCACCGTGCCGCCTACCTCAAGATCTTCGAGCGCCTGGGCCTGGAAGTTGTTCCGGTAGCGGCCACCGCCGGAGCCATGGGCGGCTCCAAGAGCGAAGAATTCCTCTTCCCCACGGAGATCGGCGAGGACACCTTCGTCCGGTCGGCCGGCGGTTACGCTGCCAACGTCGAAGCAGTCACCACCGTTGTCCCGGCGGAGATCGACTTCACCAACGCCCCGGCTGCCGAGGTGCTGGACACCCCGAATACGCCCACCATCGAAACCCTGGTGGACGCTGCCAACCAGCTCGCTCCCCGCAGCGGGTCCGACGGCGGCGCCTGGACAGCCGCCGACACGCTCAAGAACGTCGTCCTTGCCGTCACCCTGCCCACGGGTGAGCGCCAGATCGTAGTCATCGGCGTCCCCGGCGACCGCGCGGTTGACCTCAAGCGCGTTGAAGCCAATATCGGCGCCTTCCTGCCCATCGGCGGAGAGGTGGGACTCGAAGCTGCCAACGAGGAAGACCTCAAGAAGCTGCCGTGGCTGGTCAAAGGCTACATTGGCCCGGGCCTTTCCGTTGATGAAGCTGTCCTGGGGCTCGAGGGTTCCTCCAAGCTCCTCTACCTGGTGGACCCGCGCGTCGTCGCCGGTACCACCTGGATTACCGGCGCCAACCTGGACGGCAAGCACGTCTTTGGACTCGTCGCCGGCCGCGACTTCACATGGGACGGCGTCATCGAAAGCACGGAGGTCCGCGCGGGAGATCCCGCTCCGGACGGCTCCGGTCCCTTGGAAACTGCCCGCGGCATCGAGATGGGCCACATCTTCCAGCTCGGCCGCAAGTACGCCGAAGCCCTGGACCTGAAGGTACTGGACCAGAACGGCAAGCAGGTGGTGGTCACCATGGGCTCCTACGGTGTAGGCGTCACGCGTGCCGTGGCTGCCCTCGCCGAGGCCAACCATGACGACCGTGGCCTGGTGTGGCCGCGCTCGGTTGCTCCGGCCGACGTCCACGTTGTGGCTGTAGGCCGCGGTGACGAGATCTTCGATGCTGCCGGGAATCTTTCCGCGGAGCTGCAGGACGCGGGCCTGGACGTCATCTTCGACGACCGTCCCAAGGTCTCTCCGGGCGTGAAGTTCGGGGACGCGGAGCTCTTGGGCGTTCCCACCATCCTCGCTGTCGGCCGCGGCCTGGTTGACGGCGTCGTTGAGATCAAGGACCGCCGCAGCGGCGAGGCTGAAAATGTCCCGGTGGACAAGGCCGTCGATTACGTGGTCAACGCTGTCCGCAGCCGTTGATCTCCGGCTTCGAAGGAATCCAGCTCACCACGCTCATCTTGATTGTGGTGGCTGGATTCGCGGCCGGCTGGGTTGACGCAGTGGTGGGCGGCGGCGGACTGATCCAGTTGCCCGCATTGCTCCTGGTACCGGGGATCACCCCTGTCCAGGCGCTGGCCACCAACAAGATGGGGTCCATCTTTGGTACTGCCACCAGTGCCGCCACGTATTACCGGCGCGTTGGTCCTGACCTCAGGACGGCCGTTCCCATGGCAGTCATCGCCCTCGCCGGCAGCTTCGGCGGGGCGGTTCTTGCCGCGTCGCTGCCGGCCAGCGTTTTCAAGCCCATTATTGTGCTGGCGCTCATCGTCGTCGCCGTTTTTACTGCCGTGCGCCCGAACGCAGGCGAGTTGACGGCGTTACGCCACGACGGACACAGGCATTACGTCATTGCCTGCCTGATTGGCGGCGTCATCGGTTTCTATGACGGCCTGATCGGACCGGGCACGGGCTCGTTCCTGGTCGTCGCCTTGGTGTCCGCGCTCGGTTATGCGTTCCTGGAAGCCAGCGCCAAGGCGAAGATCGTCAACATGGCCACCAACGCCGGTGCTCTGCTCTTCTTCCTCCCGCACGGCTCCTTGATGTGGGGCGTTGGCCTCGTCCTGGGGTTCTCCAACATGGCCGGCGGCTACCTCGGAGCCCGCACGGCCGTGGCCAGGGGGAGCCGTTTTGTCCGGCTGGTCTTCCTGGTGGTCGTCGCCGCGCTGGTCATCAAGCTTGGCATTGACGTGTGGAACGAGAACTTCGCTTAGCTCCGGGCCGCTCCTGGAACCGGAAGCTCGTGGGCGCGGGGGAGACCGTCCAGGGTCTTGCCTGCCAGCGTGCTGGCCACCCACAGGGAACGCGCCACGTCGCCGCTGTGGCCGTGTTTTTGGGCATACCACAGGGCGTTGTGGACCTCGCGGGCGATGCTCCACTGCCGGGCGGCCTCGGGATCGAGTCCGGCTGCGATGCTGAACCCCAGGCACCGCTCACGTAATCCCGTCTCCGGGTCTGCGGGCGGCAGGTCCGGGATCCGGTTCCACAGAACAGGTGCCACAGCAAACTCGGCCTCGCCGATCTGCGGTTGGGGATCGATGGCCAGACAGCCCTTTCCGTCCTCTGTGGCCAGAATGTTCATGAAGTGAAGGTCAGTGTGGACCAGGACGTCCTTGCCTGAGCGGCGGCCCACTGCGCCGCGGGTCTGGCAGACCTCCAGTGCCGCTTCCAGCAGCCAGCGGGGGAAGGGCATGCCCAGGAGTGCCCAGTCCTGCGGGAGCTCATCAGTCCATCGCTCGGCAGTCGCTGCAATGTGATCCATGGCCAGCCATTCCGGCCTGTCGTCCGGGGTGATCGACAATCGACGGACGACGTCGGCCCAGACCTCGCGCGCCTGGTCCACCGGTACATCCTGCAGCGACGCCGATGCGTCCAAGCGGTCCAGCAGCATTGAACAGTTCCGGCTGTCCACCTCGAGGAGTCGCACCGCGCCGTTTCCGTTCCAGAGTGCCAGGGCGAGGGGCTCGGCAATGGCTTCGTCGTGGGGGTAGGCGATCTTCAGGGCTGCCGGCTTGTTGTTGCGGAGAACCGGGATAACCACGGCCCCGTGGCCGTTCCATGGTTGGTTCCCTGGCCCGAGGTCCACTTGGAGGTCCCAGCGGTCCACTGCGCCCCGGATGAGCCCGGGGAGGCTTGCCAGCCAATCCCGCCCGGCGGAGTCGCGGTTGTACCGGGCGTGCAGCTCGCCCGGGATCGGAATCGCAGCGTGTGGTCCCACGTCCTCAGCCTAGCTCCCGCACCCGGGTTGTTGCCGTTCCTGGCCGGGACACGCCCCGCTAATTGCCCGCCGCGGTGGGAACAGGCGTTGGCAGTGCAGGCAGGTCCTCAACGTCCACCGCCAGGCCCGGCAGCGCGGGCCACGCAGCACCCCAGGCCAGGGCGCGCCGTGTGGCTGCCATCAGGGCTTCGGCGGCCCACGCCCGGGTCCGTCCGTCAGAGAGGGCGATCAGGTCACCAAACGCCGGCAGGGAGCCGATTTCCATCATGCCCAGGGCGGCGGCAGGGTCCTCCGTGAAGTGCTCGCCGAGGCGGTAGCCTGCCTCTCGCCGGGGAACATCCGCGCAGTTGGCACGCGTCAGCAGCTCGGCTTCCTTGAGCAGCTGCTGATGTGCCGCCAACGACTTCGCGGCTGCGCTTGCCTCCGCCTCCGGGAGCCGCTTCAGTGCTACCTGATAGACGTAGACCGATTCGTGTTCCAACCGCACGGCAGCAGCCAAGGCCGACGCCGTGGTCGCGGCGGCCGGATCCGTCGCCGGGCTGGCCGATGAGCAGGCCGCGTCCTGTCCGCCGGAGTCCGAAGCAGCTGGCACTGGAGAAGCAGCGGGTGCTGGAGAAGCGGCGGGTCCTGCAGGAGCGGGGGCGGGCAGCTTGAGCCGGGCTGCGATTCTTTCGGCTTCCAGGACCTGGGCGGTTCCGACGGCGGCCAGCAGCCGGGATGTCCCGCCGTCGGCCTTCTCTGCATCGCGGAGGCGCTGTCCTCCGCTGGCGGAAAGGCGGGTAGCCACGTCAGCCGGGGTGTCCAGGTCCGTAACGCCGGTACGTGTCGGGGATTCCACGGGTGGACGGTCCCCGGCCTTCAGCAGGGCCCGTGCATGGGTTGTCAGCAATGTCACAGCGTCGGCCAACGCGGTATCCGCAGCGTTGCTTCCTTGCGCGTCCACCAGCCGACCGGCGGATTCCCGCAGGGCTGCCGCGTCTTCGTAGGCGGCCGCGCGTGCACTTTCAGAGAACGGAACCGGCTCAGGATCCCCGGAATCCCGCGGAAGGATGACCATTCCGGTAGCGGCCACCAGCAGCGCAACCAAGCCAACGAGCACGATGCGCGGCCAATGACGCGGCGTCTTTTTCGGGCTCATCAGCTTGTTCACAAATCACCATGGTGTCATGCGGCGGGTGAAGCCGGTGCACCATGTTGCCGCGAAAATCGTTAGGCTAGTAGTCACAACAACATCTATCGGGAGGCGGCGGGCAGCGTGAGTGACTCGGAAGCCACTACTTCAACAGACCGTGCTGGCACGGACTCATCGGCCACCGTCCACAACCCGGAAGAAAGCAGGCTCAAGGCCCTGCTGGAGCCGGCTGTCCTGGCCAACAGGCTCTACCTTGAGGACGTCTCCATCCATGTCGCCGGGTCGCACCGGACCGTTCATGTGGTGGTGGACCTGCCCCAGGAGGAGACCGGCGGTGTCAGCCTTGACGCGATCGCCGATGTGTCCCGTGGGCTGTCCGATATCCTTGACAACGATCCCCACGACGACGGCCGTCCCTATGACCTCGAGGTGTCCTCGCCCGGCGTCGGACGCCCGTTGACCGAACCGCGGCATTGGCACCGCGCACGTGGCCGCATGGTCAAGGTCAACGTCATTCAGGGAGAAAACATCCTCGGGCGCATCGCATCCGTGGATGATTCGGGTGTGACCCTTATCCCCGAGCACGAGGTCAAGAAGGGCATGAAGCCCAAGCAGGGTGACCCCATCACTATTCCTTTCGACAGGATCCGCCAAGGAAAAGTCGAGATTGAATTCAGCCACCTCCAGGAGGCCGGGCTGGCAGACGAACACAATGGACCTTCCGAGGAGGCCTAATGGATATTGACATGAGCGCACTGAGACTTCTGGAGCGTGAGCGTGAAATCCCGCTGGACCTCCTGATCCCCACCATCGAGCAGGCGCTCCTGGTGGCCTACCACAAGACGCCCGGCGCCTTCGAGCGGGCCCGCGCAGAGCTTGACCGCAAGAGCGGGCACGTGACCATCTGGGCAACCGAAATCGACGACGACGGCGAGGCCGTTGGCGAGTTCGAGGACACCCCTGCAGGGTTCGGCCGCATTGCGGCCAGCACCGCACGCCAGATCATCCTCCAGCGCCTTCGCGACGTCGAGGACGACAACGTCCTTGGTGAGTTCAAGGGCCGTGAGGGCGAACTCGTGGCCGGCATGATCCAGCAGGGCAACAACCCGCACATGATCCAGGTCAACCTGGGCACGGTGGAGGCTTTGCTGCCGCCGCCCGAACAGGTTCCGGGGGAGAAGTACCTGCACGGAAGCCGCTTGCGTGCCTTCGTCGTCGATGTCCACCGTGGCGCCAAGGGTCCGTCCATCACCCTGTCCCGTTCGCACCCCGGCTTGGTCCGCAAGCTCTTCGAAATGGAAGTCCCGGAGATCGCTGACCGTTCCGTGGAGATCGTGGCACTCGCCCGCGAGGCCGGGCACCGGACCAAGATTGCAGTCAAGGCCAACGCCCCCGGCGTCAACGCCAAGGGTGCATGCATCGGCGAGATGGGCTCCCGTGTCCGCGCGGTCATGACCGAGCTGAACGACGAAAAAATCGACATCGTCGACTACAGCGAGGATCCCGCAACGTTCATCGCGAACTCGTTGTCGCCGTCGAGGGTGAGTTCGGTCACCATCACTGATGAGGCCACGCGTTCGGCACGTGTGGTTGTGCCGGACTACCAGCTGTCACTGGCCATCGGCAAGGAGGGCCAGAATGCGCGGCTCGCCGCCAAGCTGACCGGCTGGCGGATCGACATCGTGTCCGACGCTGCCGGCACTAAAACTGACTGAATAAGGCCTGTGCCGTGAGCCCCCGCCATTCCCCGCGGGGGTTCCGGTTTCGGCTGTCAGGAGCAGGGGGCTAGAATAGATGGAACCGGGCTTACGTCCGGTATCCGTTCGTGGAGGTGCGTAAGGCAGGTTGGGACACATAGTGGCTGAACTGCCCGGACATGGCCCTGGCCCTGTCCGCACCTGCATTGGATGCCGGAAGCAAGGCTCCCGGTCCGAGCTCCTCCGGCTGGTCGCCCAAGGCAACGGTTCGTCCGTTGTCGTAGTGGATGAACGACGCCGGATGGCCGGCAGGGGTGCGTGGCTGCACCCCGACGAAAAATGCCTGGCATTGGCGATCAAGCGGCGCGCTTTCGGAAGGGCCCTTGCGGGCGCTGCCGAAACGACCGCCGTCGAACGCTATTTCATGCCGGGTATGCCACTTGCGGAGGCCCAGGCCTCCGCGGGAAAACCGTCCAAACCTGAAAGCGGGTCAGAAATCTGATGGAAACCCGATGAGTTCCCAGCGATGAGTGCGTAACGATGACAACTTTGTTGCGCTCTGCAATGGGCCTGTCCGCCGTGGAAGCGGTAAGGGCCCGCAGTAAGAAGTAGACGGTTCGTGCCTGGCTCGGTGCGGACCGAGACAGGAGAAATGTGGCCAAGGTCCGCGTACATGAGCTCGCCAAAGAGCTCGGTATTACTTCCAAAGATGCAGTAACCAAACTGCAGGAATTGGGCGAATTCGTTCGCTCCGCCTCTTCCACCATTGAGGCCCCCGTCGTGAAGAAGCTTCGCGACGCTTTCCCGGGTGCCGGCGCTGCAAAGTCCGCCGCCCCCTCAGCTGCACCTGCAGCACGTCCCTCAACACCGGCAGCATCCCGTCCGGCTGCGCCGACTCCGGGACCTGCAGCACCGAAGGCTCCGGCTGCTCCGGCTCCGGCAGCTCCGGCTGCCTCCACGCCTGCTCCGGCGGCGCCCGCGGCTCCGGCTGCGTCCACTCCGGCTGCATCCGCTCCGTCTGCGGCAAAGCCCGGTGCCCGGCCTGCTCCCAAGTCGGACTCGTCCTCTGCCCGTCCGGGTGGACAGGCACCCCGTCCGGGCGGTCCGCGTCCGGGCAACAACCCGTTCGCTACGTCCCAGGGCATGCCCCGCGGCCGTGGTGGCGATGGTGAACGTCCGCCGCGTCCGGGCAACAACCCCTTTGCAACGTCCCAGGGCATGCCCCGTCCGGGTGGCCGCACTGACGGTGAGCGTTCCGGCGGTCCCCGCCCTGCAGCAGGCGCCGGCGGTCCCCGTCCGGCAGCCGGTTCCGGTGGTCCCCGTCCCGCTGCAGGCTCAGGCGGTCCGCGCCCCGGCGCTCCCCGTCCCGGCGCTCCCCGTCCCGGTGCTCCCCGCCCCGGCGGGGGCCCTGGCGGAAACCGTCCTACACCGGGCATGATGCCCAACCGCACTGAGCGTCCGGCTCCCACCGGGGGTCGCCCGGGTGGTCCGGGTCGTCCGGGTGGTCCGGGCCGTCCCGGCGGCGGACCCGGTGGTGGCACCGGTGGCGGAGCTCCCGCCGGCGGTGGCTTCGGCAAGGGTGGCCGCGGTCGCGGTGGTACCCAGGGTGCGTTCGGCAAGGGCGGCGCAGGCCGTGGCAAGCAGCGTAAGTCGAAGCGCGCAAAGCGCCAGGAACTGGAGCAGATGAGCGCTCCGTCGCTGGGCGGCGTCACCGTACCCCGCGGCGACGGCGAAACGATCATCCGCTTGCGTCGTGGTTCCTCCATCACTGACTTCGCAGAGAAGATTGATGCAAACCCCGCCTCGCTGGTGACGGTTCTGTTCCACCTCGGCGAGATGGCTACGGCAACGCAGTCCTTGGACGAGGACACCTTCGCCCTGCTCGGCGAGGAACTCGGCTACAAGCTGCAGGTTGTCTCTCCGGAAGACGAGGAGCGCGAACTCCTCGACTCGTTCGACATCGACCTCCAGGGTGAACTGGATGCCGAAGGTGACGACGTCCTTGAGCCGCGTGCACCCGTTGTTACGGTCATGGGCCACGTTGATCACGGTAAGACCCGCCTCCTGGACGCCATCCGCAACTCCAATGTTGTGGCCGGCGAACACGGCGGCATCACCCAGCACATCGGTGCTTACCAGATCAGCCACGTCCACGAGGGCACTGCCCGCGACATCACGTTCATTGACACCCCGGGTCACGAGGCCTTCACGGCCATGCGTGCCCGTGGTGCCAAGGTCACCGACATCGCGATCCTGGTTGTCGCAGCCGATGACGGCGTCATGCCGCAGACGGTTGAAGCGCTCAACCACGCCCAGGCGGCCGGTGTGCCGATCGTGGTGGCCGTGAACAAGATCGACAAGGAAGGCGCCAACCCGGACAAGGTCAAGGGCCAGCTCACCGAGTACGGCCTGGTTCCCGAAGAATACGGTGGCGACACCATGTTCGTTGAGGTCTCTGCACGCCAGAACCTGAACATCGATGAACTGATCGACGCTGTCCTGCTCACGGCCGACGCCGCCTTGGACCTGCGTGCCAACCCGGACAAGGACGCTCGCGGCATTGCCATCGAAGCGAACCTGGACAAGGGCCGCGGTGCGGTTGCCACCGTCCTGGTGCAGTCCGGAACCCTGGCCGTCGGAGACACGATCGTTGCAGGTACTGCACACGGCCGCGTCCGCGCCATGTTCGACGAGAACGGTGAGGCACTGGACGTGGCACTGCCGTCGCGTCCGGTCCAGGTCCTCGGTTTGTCCAACGTGCCGCGTGCAGGTGACACCTTCCTGGTGACGCCGGACGAGCGTACGGCCCGCCAGATCGCCGAGAAGCGTGAAGCCGCGGACCGTAACGCCGCACTGGCCAAGCGCCGCAAGCGCATCAGCCTCGAAGACTTCGACCAGGCTGTTGCCGAAGGCAAGATCGACACCCTCAACCTCATCCTCAAGGGTGACGTTTCCGGTGCCGTGGAAGCCCTCGAAGATGCCTTGCTCAAGATCGACGTCGGCGACGACGACGTTCAGCTCCGCGTCATCCACCGCGGTGTGGGTGCCATCACGCAGAATGACGTCAACCTGGCGACGGTGGACAACGCCATCATCATCGGCTTCAACGTCAAGCCTGCCGAGCGGGTGGCCGAACTGGCCGACCGCGAAGGCGTGGACATGCGCTTCTACTCCGTCATCTACGCAGCAATCGATGACATCGAGATGGCCCTCAAGGGCATGCTCAAGCCGGAGTACGAGGAAGTCCAGCTTGGTACCGCCGAGGTCCGCGAGGTCTTCCGTTCTTCCAAGTTCGGAAACATCGCCGGCTCGATCGTCCGTACGGGCATCATCCGCCGTAACGCCAAGGCACGCGTCAGCCGTGACGGCAAGGTCATCGGTGACAACCTCACCGTTGAGACCCTCAAGCGGTTCAAGGACGACGCCACCGAAGTCCGCAGCGACTTCGAGTGTGGTATCGGTCTTGGCTCGTACAACGACATCGCCGAAGGCGACATCATCGAGACCTTCGAGATGCGCGAGAAGCCGCGCGTCTAAGGTTCCGTTGGAGCGGGTCCGCCGGGATTATCCCGGCGGACCCGTTCCGTTCCCGTTTCTACTTTCCAGGAGGAAGTCATGGCTGATCCGGCACGCGCTGCCAAATTGGCACAGCGGATTAAGGTCGTGGTTGCCGAGGCCCTCGGGCGTCGGGTCAAGGATCCGCGCGTCGAGTCCGTCACCGTCACCGACGCCCGCGTCACCAACGACCTGCAGCATGCCACGGTGTACTACACCGTGTTCGGCGACGAGGTTGCACAGTCCGATGCCGCAAAGGCCTTGGAGAAGGCCAAGGGCGTACTGCGGCAGGAAGTCGGCCGCAACATCACCGTGCGCCTGACGCCTACCCTCGAGTTTGTTGCCGACCAGATCCCGGTCAACGCCTCGAACCTCGAGGAGCTCCTGCGCGAAGCCAAGCGCCGTGATGCGGAGCTTGCCGCATTGCGCGCCAGCGCCAAGCACGCAGGCGAGGCAGACCCGTACAAGAGCGACTCAGCGCATGACGTTGACGAAGACGATTTCGACGAAGAGGACATCGACCTCACCGCCGATGACGACCTGGACGAAGACAGCAACCGCTAGCCGTGTTATCGGAAAATGCCTCCGGGACCTTGTTCCCGGGGGCATTTTTTCGTCTCCGCACTCGCTAGGATCGAGGCATGCCAGCACACAGCGAAGAACAACGCAACGAGTACCTTGAACAGGCCATCCGGTTGGCGATCAGGAACGTCTCCGACGGCGGTGGCCCCTTCGGTGCCGTGGTGGTCACTCCGGACGGGGCCGTTCATGAAGGCGTCAACCGCGTGACCCTGGACAACGATCCCACGGCGCACGCCGAAGTCGTGGCCATCCGTCGCGCGGCGGCTGATACGGCTAATTTCGACCTCACCGGTTCCGTGCTCTACGCAAGCTGCGAACCCTGTCCGCTGTGCCTGTCGGCGACGTTGTGGGCGAGGATCGGGCACGTCTATTACGCAGCGGACCGCCACGGCGCGGCGCGTGCGGGCTTTGACGATGCCCTCTTCTATGAATACTTTGCCGGTACCCGTCCCGAGCTGCTGCCGGTGGAGCACACCCCGCTGACGGCGTCAGATTCCCCGTTCGAGGCGTGGCGGAACTATGCGGGGCGGGTCGACTACTGACGCTGCTGCGCTCCGCCGTCGGGCATCCGCCTCAGGCCTTGGCGGGAAGCCGTCCGACGCCGTCGAGCAGGTCCTGTTGCTTGCCGCACAGAGCGATGCGGATCCAGCCTTCGCCGATCGACCCGAAGGCAGTGCCCGGGGCGAAAGCCACGCCGGATGAGGCCAGGAAAGCGCGGGTCCACGCCCGGACGTCCCCGCCGCTGACGTGCGAGACATCCGCCCAGAGATAGAAAGCTCCCTGCGCCCCCAGGAACGGTATGCCCTTCGCCGTGAGGATGGCCGAGGCGGCATCACAGTTGCTCCTGTAGTGGTCGCGGGCGGTGTCGACATAGTCCTGGGGCCCGGTCAGCGCCGCGAGGGCCGCGTACTGGCATGGCGACGCCACGCAGGAGACGATCGACTCCATCACGTTGTTCATCAGCTTCTCCATGCCCGGGGGACACACCAAGGCGCCGATGCGCAAGCCTGTCAGTCCGTACGTCTTGGACAACGTCAGCGACGTGAAAACGCGTGCCTGGCCCGGGACATCGCTATCGAAGCGCGCGGGACTGACATGCGGAACGTCGAAGGTGAACGCTTCGTAGCACTCATCGGAAATAATCCAGAGATCGTGCCGTACGGCCAGGTCAACCAGCTGGCGCATGGTGTCTTCCTGGATAACGGCGCCCAGCGGATTCGACGGCGAGTTGAGGATCAGCACTTTGGTCCGCGGGGTGATGAGCGCTTCGATGTCCGTGATGTGCGGCTGGAAGTCGTTCTCCGGGTAGAGCGGGTATTCGACCGGCACGGCGTGGAGGAGGCGGCTGGTCATGGCGAAGGTGGGGTACCCGGGATTGGGGATCAGGATTTCATCGCCGGGGGAGAGCAGCATGCTCATCACGAAGTGCAGGCCCTGCTGCGCCCCGTCCACGACGTAGACCCGCTCGGATCCCACGGCTACGTGCTGCGTTTCGCGGAAACGTGCGGCAAACGCCTCCCGCAGGGCGGGGATCCCGGCGTTGGGCGTGTAGTTGGTCTCGTCACGATCCAGGCACGCCATGCCCGCCTCGATCACATGCCTTGCCAGCGGGAAACCGGGTTCGCCGATGCTCAGGACCACCGCCCCGGGAGTGGCCCAGGCCGCCTCGGTGATTTCGCGGATCTGGTTGACGGGGACATCGCGGACGTGCTCGGCAAGCTGGGGCATGGGAGCCATCCTAGCCACCGATATACTGGTAAGCGTGCTTTCTGGACTGGTGATCGTTGACAAACCGCAGGGATGGACCAGCCACGATGTGGTTGGCCGGATGCGGCGGCTGGCAGGTACCCGGAAAGTGGGGCACGCGGGCACGCTCGATCCCATGGCCACGGGTGTCCTTGTCCTTGGCATAAATAAGGCCACGCGGCTACTGACGTACATCGTGGGTACCTCCAAGACCTACACGGCCACCATCCGACTGGGCGAAACCACTATCACCGACGACGCCGAGGGCGACGTTACCGAGACGCGGACCGCCGTCGATGTCACCGATGCCGCCATCGCTGCCGGCGTCTCTGCCCTGACCGGCCCCATCCAGCAGGTGCCCAGCAGCGTCAGCGCCATCAAGGTCAACGGCGAACGGTCCTACGCCCGCGTCCGCTCCGGCGAGGAAGTCAAGCTTGCCGCCCGTCCGGTGACCATCCATCGCTTCGATGTCCACGGCATCGAAAGGATCGACGGCGGCAGGGTAGTGGACGTCGACGTCACGGTCGAATGCTCGTCCGGCACGTACATCCGCGCCTTGGCGCGGGACCTGGGAAATGCGCTCGGGGTCGGGGGCCACCTGACGAAGCTTCGGCGGACCCAGGTTGGCCCGTACACGATCGACCAGGCACGGACACTGGAACAGCTTGCCGAAGACCTTGAGGTTCTGGAGATGTCCGCCGCGGCACGGTCGCTGATGTCCAACCGCGACTTGAGCGAAGACGAGGCAACGGAGATTTCCTTCGGTCGCCGCATCGCCGCCGGACCCGGCGCGGGGACCCCGGAGGCTGCCACGGTGGAGAATCCCGCCGCGGCCTTCGCGCCGTCGGGCGAACTGGTTGCCCTCCTGGCGGACACGGGAGCCTTTGCAAGACCGGTGCTGGTCTTCGCGCCGGGAACCGGGGCGGCGGCCCCGGCGGCCTCGGCTGCTGCCCCTGACGCGGGAACGGAGAGCAACAACTGACAATGGACGGATACTTTTACTCCATCCTCATAGTGGGCCTCATCTCCACGATCATGTGTGTTGTGGCCGGCCTGATGAAAAAGGCGCCCAACGACGCCACAATTTTCTCCGTCCTTGCCGTGGAGCTGGCCCTGCTGGTCTACCTGGTGGGTTCCATCGTGCGGGTCGCCATGGGGGAGCAGATCGCGGGGGAGCCCTGGGAGTTCTGGGGCTACCTCGCAACAGCCCTCATAGTTCCCGTGGGCGCTGTGTACTGGTCCATCCTGGAACGCACCCGCTGGAGCAACTTTGTCCTGGCCGCCGTGGGCGTCACGGCTTTGGTGATGGCTGCCCGCATGAACCAGATCTGGTACTGACATGAAGGAAGAACACATCGTGACTGGGATTGAGTCCGAAACCGCCGGAACCGGTCAGAAGGACACCCGTAACACCGGCCCAGGACGGTTGTTGATTGCCGTGTACGGTGTCTTTGCCCTCTCGGCGACAGCGCGTGCGGGCTACCAGATCGCTACCAAGTTCTCCGAAGCTCCGTTGGCGCATCTGTTGTCGGCGTTTGCCGCCGTCGTGTACATCGTGGCCACCGTATCGCTCGCCAAGCCGGGACGAACCTGGTTCAAGGTTTCGCTGGCCGCTGTCCTCGTTGAACTTATCGGGGTGCTGGTCGTGGGGGCGATGAGCCTGTTCGATCCCGTGGCCTTCCCGCATGACACCGTGTGGTCGGTCTTCGGACGCGGCTACGGCTTCGTGCCGCTCGTGCTGCCCATCCTGGGACTGCTGTGGCTGAACCGGCGCAGGCCGTCGGATTCTCCGTCCCGGGCCTGAGGCGTATTGCGGGTAACCTTAGATTGTTCCGGCGCCGGATGGTTGCCGGGTGCAACGAAAATCAGCAGTAAAAGGCGAGGTTGATGGTCCACATTTGGAACGATCCCACCGAGGTCCCGCGCGACTTCGGCCCAACAGTCGTTACCATCGGCAACTTTGACGGCGTTCATCGCGGTCATCAGCATGTCCTCGCGCAAGTCACCCAGACCGCCCGGCGGCACAACATCCCCGCAGTGGCAGTGACGTTCGATCCCCACCCGGCGCAGGTCCACCGTCCGGAGTCTGCCCCCGAGCTGATCATGGGACTGCAGGATAAGCTTGAGGCTTTGGGCTCCACCGGCTTGGATGCGGTGTTGGTGATGAAGTACACCCTGGAGCTCGCCGCCATGACCCCGCTGGAATTCGTGCGGGACGTGCTGGTGGAAGGCCTTCATGCCGAACATGTGGTGGTGGGCCACGACCTCCGCTTCGGTGCCGGTAACGGCGGAGACGTCGGCACCATGCAAGAGCTGGGGGAGAAGCTGGGGTTCAGCGTCCAGGTAGTCAACGAGTACGGAGCCGGCGGCTTCCCCCTCCATCACGACGGCGACGCGGACCGCCGGTGCTCCTCGACGTGGGTGCGCGAAGCATTGTCGCAAGGCGACGTCGTCACCGCCGCAGCGGTCCTGGGGCGCCCGCACCGTATGCGCGGCGAGGTGGTCCATGGTGCCGCGCGGGGCCGCGACCTTGGTTTTCCTACCGCGAACCTGTCCCATGATTCCACCGGGTACGTTCCCGCCGACGGCATCTACGCCGGCTGGCTGATCGATGAATCCGGGACCCGTTGGCCTGCAGCGATCTCCGTCGGTTCCAATCCCACGTTCGACGGTGTGAGCCGCCAGGTGGAGGCCCACGTGATAGACCGCCCCCGGGAAGCGGTGGAGGACTTCGACCTTTACGGGCAAACGGTGGCGGTGGAATTCACCCGGCGCCTGCGGGGCATGGTGGCCTACCAAGGGCCGGAAGCCCTGGTGGAACAAATGAACCTCGACGTCGCCCAAGCGCACGAGTTGCTGGTGCGGGGTTAGCGCTTTCGACAACAACACTGACCTGCCGGTAAACTGATGAGTGGTTCCGGCCGCAGTCCGTGGCAGCTGGACCTGTTTTTGTGTGCGGCGACGCACCCAAGGCAACCCGCCAGCGAAGTGTTGGGCGGGAAGCACGGCACAACTCTAGGAGTTCACGTGGCACTTGACGCCGCTGTAAAGCAGTCCATCATCAAGGAATACGCAACCTCTGAAGGCGACACCGGTTCGCCCGAGGTCCAGGTTGCAGTCCTGACTCAGCGGATCAAGGATCTGACTGAGCACATGAAGCAGCACAAGCACGACTTCCACACCCAGCGCGGTCTCCTCGCCCTGGTTGGTCGCCGCAAGCGCATGCTTTCCTACCTGAAGGACACCGACATCGCCCGCTACCGTTCGCTCATCGAGCGTCTCGGCCTGCGCCGCTAGTCTGCCTTGGCGGCCCGGTCCTTCGCGGAGCGGGCCGCTTTCTTCACCACAATTAAAAACAGGAATCAACCGCATCGCGCATTCGCGGTCCTCGGTAGTGATTCCCGGGAGGGGCGTCGTTTGACGCTGCAGCCCGTGGATCTCGATCGATGACCGGGTGTCGTACAGGCCAGTAATAAAGAAGGGGCCTGGGTTGGTGCGGCGACTTCCGCCAACAGAAACGGAGGTGACCCATGGAGGGTCCCGAAATCCAGTTCTCAGAAGCCACAATCGACAACGGCCGCTTCGGCAAGCGCGTTATCCGCTTCGAAACCGGCCGCCTCGCCAAGCAGGCTGCCGGCGCGTCGATGGTGTACATCGACGACGACACCGCGCTTCTCTCCGCAACCACCGCAGGCAAGCAGCCGCGCGAAGGTTTCGACTTCTTCCCGCTGACCGTTGACGTCGAAGAGCGCATGTACGCTGCCGGACGCATCCCGGGTTCGTTCTTCCGCCGCGAAGGCCGTCCTTCCACGGAAGCCATCCTGGCCTGCCGCCTGATGGACCGCCCGCTGCGCCCGGCCTTCGTCAAGGGCCTCCGCAACGAGGTTCAGATCGTCGTCACCGTCCTGGCCATCAACCCGGACGAGCTCTACGACGTCGTTGCCATCAACGCTTCTTCCATGTCCACGCAGCTGTCCGGCCTGCCGTTCTCCGGTCCGATCGGCGGCGTCCGCGTTGCGCTCATCGCTGACGAGCAGGGTTCCCAGTGGGTGGCCTTCCCCAAGCACTCCCAGCTTGAGAACGCCGTCTTCAACATGGTTGTTGCCGGCCGCGTAGCTGGTGACGACGTCGCCATCATGATGGTCGAGGCAGAAGCCACGGACAACTCCTGGGATCTCATCAAGGAACAGGGCGCTACCGCTCCCACCGAAGAGGTTGTCTCCGAGGGCCTTGAGGCTGCGAAGCCGTTCATCAAGGCACTGTGCGACGCGCAGGCAGACCTGGCAGCCCGCGCTGCCAAGCCGACCGTTGAGTTCCCCGTCTTCCTTGACTACCAGGACGACGCTTACGCCGCTGTCGAGGCCGCTGCCGCCGAGAAGCTCGCCGCTGTCTTCCAGATCGCGGACAAGCAGGAACGCGACAACGCCTCCGACGAACTCAAGGACGAAGTCCTGGGCTCGCTCGCCGCCGAATTCGAAGGCCGCGAGAAGGAACTGTCCGCAGCATTCCGTTCGGTCACCAAGCACGTCGTCCGCCAGCGCATCCTGAAGGACCAGATCCGCATCGACGGCCGTGGCCTGACGGACATCCGCCAGCTGACCGCCGAGGTTGAGGTTCTGCCCCGCGTGCACGGTTCGGCCATCTTCGAGCGCGGCGAGACCCAGATCATGGGTGTCACCACGCTGAACATGCTGAAGATGGAACAGCAGATCGATTCGTTGTCGCCGGTGACGCGCAAGCGCTACATGCACAACTACAACTTCCCGCCGTACTCCACCGGTGAAACCGGCCGCGTGGGTTCCCCGAAGCGCCGCGAAATCGGCCACGGTGCACTCGCTGAGCGCGCCCTGGTTCCGGTCCTGCCCAGCCGCGAGGAATTCCCCTACGCCATCCGCCAGGTATCCGAGGCCCTTGGCTCCAACGGTTCCACCTCCATGGGTTCGGTGTGTGCTTCGACGCTCTCCATGCTGAACGCCGGCGTGCCGCTGAAGGCTCCTGTGGCAGGCATCGCCATGGGCCTCGTTTCGGACCAGGTTGACGGTCAGACCCGCTACGCAGCCCTGACCGATATCCTCGGTGCCGAAGACGCCTTCGGCGACATGGACTTCAAGGTTGCCGGTACCTCCGAGTTCGTCACGGCCATCCAGCTGGACACCAAGCTCGACGGTATCCCGGCATCGGTCCTGGCAGCAGCCCTGAAGCAGGCCCGCGAAGCCCGCCTCCACATCCTCGAGGTCATCAACGCCGCAATCGACACCCCGGACGAGCTCTCCGAGTTCGCACCGCGCGTCATCGCCGTGAAGATCCCCGTGGACAAGATCGGTGAAGTCATCGGCCCCAAGGGCAAGATGATCAACCAGATCCAGGAAGACACCGGCGCGGATATCTCCATCGAGGACGACGGCACGGTCTACATCGGCGCGACGAACGGCCCGTCTGCAGACGCAGCACGCTCTGCTATCAACGCCATCGCCAACCCGCAGGTTCCCGAGGTCGGCGAACGCTACCTGGGCACCGTGGTGAAGACCACCACGTTCGGCGCTTTTGTCTCCCTGACTCCGGGCAAGGACGGCCTCCTGCACATCTCCGAACTCCGCAAGCTGGCCAACGGCAAGCGTGTGGACAACGTTGATGATGTTGTTTCCGTGGGCCAGAAGGTCCAGGTTGAGATCACCAAGATCGACGACCGCGGCAAGCTCTCCCTCTCCCCGGTTGTGGCCGAGGAAGAAGCAGCTTCCGGCGACGCACCGGCGGAGACCGCTGAAGAGTCCGCAGAGTAGTCTGCAAGCAGTACCCTGAAAGGGCCGGTGGGCCGTAAAGTCCACCGGCCCTTCCGGCTTATCTGAAAGGTTTTAATGACTGTCGTACCCTTGCCCTTGGAGCAAACACTTCCCGGCGGCGAACTGATTCACGGAGCCGAAGGCGGCTCTGTCGTGAGGCGTTCCGTCCTGCCAGGCGGCGTCCGGGTGCTTACCGAGGCAATGCCGGGCCAGCGCTCTGCCACCATCGGGTTCTGGGTCGCAGTTGGTTCGCGCGACGAGGCCGAGGGCCAGCATGGTTCAACGCACTTCCTGGAGCACTTGTTGTTCAAGGGAACCAAGCGCAGGACCGCACTGGAAATAGCCTCGGCGTTCGACGAGGTGGGTGGCGAGTCCAACGCGGCGACCGCGAAGGAGAGCACCTGCTACTTCGCGCGGGTGCTGGACTCAGACTTGCCCATGGCCATCGACGTCATTGCCGACATGATCACGGGCGCCGTCCTCGACCCCGCGGAACTTGAGCAGGAGCGCGACGTCATCCTCGAAGAGATCGCCATGGACAGTGACGATCCAACGGACGTCGCCCACGAGAAGTTTGTGGCGGCAGTTCTGGGGAGCCACCCCCTGGCCCGCCCTATCGGGGGAACGCCCGATGCCATCAAGGCCGTCGCCCGGGACTCCGTATGGGCGCACTACCAGCGCTACTACCGTCCGGAGGAGCTGGTGATTACCGCTGCCGGAGGCCTGGACCATGACGTCGTGTGCGATCTTGTCCTGAAGGCGCTGCAGGCGGCGGGATGGAATCTCGACCCCGGGGCAGCTCCCGTCGACCGCCGTCCCACCGATCGTGCCGTCATTACCGGCACAGCGGGACTGCACGTCGTGAAGCGCCCGGTGGAGCAGGCCAACATCATCGTGGGCTGCCCTACGATCGTGGCCACGGATGACCGCCGCTTCGTCATGAGCGTGCTCAACGCCGTCCTCGGCGGCGGGATGTCCTCCAGGCTGTTCCAGGAAATCCGGGAGAAGCGCGGGCTCGTCTATTCAACGTATTCCTTCTCAGCGGCCTACGCCGATGCCGGATACTTCGGCATGTACGCAGGCTGCACCCCCTCCAAGGTCCGCCAGGTCCTCGAACTGCTGGGCGTGGAGCTGGACAAGCTCGCGGCCGACGGCATCACGGAGGAGGAACTGCGCAAAGCAGTGGGCCAACTGAGTGGTGGCATCGTCCTGGCCCTGGAGGACACCGGTTCGCGGATGTCCCGCCTTGGCCGGGCCGAGCTGGTCTCCGGAGAGTTCCAGGATATCGACGAGACTCTGGAACGTATCCGGGCGGTCACGGTGGACGAAGTCCAGGAACTCGCCAAAGAGCTCGCCGCAGCGCCGCGAACCATCACCGTCGTGGGACCCTTTGACGAGAACGAAACGTTCGGGTTCTAAAGCAACCGCTGGAGTCGCCGTGGACACACCAAAGAACGCCGCAGAGGTCCTGCGCCCCTTCCTGGGGCGCTGGCGGGGCATCACGGAGATAGCGTCCTCGGCGTGGGGGCCGGCACGTACGGCTGAGGCCGAGGCTGTGTTCACGGCTGCAGCCGGCGGGCATGCCGTCGTCCAGAGCTACAGGCACAAGGAGCCGGGCGGCGCCCACCTTGAAGGCCACGGGATGTTCACGGTGGATCCGGTGCACGGCGGCACCCTGTGGTACTACGTGGACAGCCGTGGGCATGCGCCCTCAGCGCCGGTCCGCGGCCACTGGACATCGGGCATCTTGGGTTTCGAGCGGCGAACGGCCGACGGCGTGGCCCGCCACACGTTCCGCGTGGAAGAAGGAACCCTGGTTCACACCGCGGAACTGCGCCTGGAAGGCAGAACCGCGTTCAGCCCGCTGCTCAAGAGCGTCTTCCGGAAGGCCTAACCGCCGGCGAAAGGCGGCAGGACGTCGATGACGTCCTCCACTCCCAGCGGCGCGGAGTGGTCTCTGACGGCAACCTCATTCCTCAGGAAACTGCTCCTTGCCACAATCCGCGCAAGCGTCGGGGTGCCTTCGGGAGGCTGGGGACGTTCGACGGCGAGCGCCGCTTCCAGCAAGGCTTCCAGGCTGGTGCCTTCCGGAAGGTGGTGGATTTCTTCTTCAACGCCTGCCGCGGCGCGCGCGGCAGCGAAGTAGCGGACGAGCAAGGTATCAGCCTCCGATTGCGCTCATGCTGCGGTCAGGTTGCACGAAGTCAGGTGCACCCAGGCCCGTGTGGTCCATGCCGTGGGCCTTGGGCTTGACCCACATCGCGTCCTGCCACCGTTCGGCGAGTTGCTGGTCCGTTGCTCCAGCGCGGAGGAGGCCCAGAAGGTCAAACTCTTCGTGGGAGAAGAGGCAGCTCATGATCTTGCCTTCGGCGGTGATCCGGGTCCGGCGGCAATCGGCACAGAACGGTTCGGTGACGGACGCGATGATGCCCACTGTTCCGAGGACCTCACCTGACGGTTCACCGGTAGCCGCATCCCGGCGTCGTACTTCAAAACGTTCCGCCGGAGCCCCGTCGCGTTCGCGCGGATCCGCGCTCAACACGAACTCAGTCGACAACATCTCCCGGATCTCGGCGGCCGTAATCATGTTGCGGCGCGTCCAGCCGTGGTCCGCGTCAAGCGGCATCTGCTCGATGAACCGCAGTTCGTAACCACGGCCCAACGCCCATGCCAGCAGGTGCGGGGACTCGGCGTCATTGATGCCGCGCATCAGGACAGCGTTCAGCTTGACCGGTCCCAGCCCTGCTTCCCAGGCCGCATCCACGCCAGCAAGGACGCGGTCCAGGAAGGGCCGCCGGGTGAGCTTGGTGAACGTTTCCTCGTGCAGGGAGTCGAGGGAAACGTTGATGCGGGTCAGGCCCGCGGCCTTCAGGGCAGCGGCTTTCTTGTCCAGGCCGACGCCATTGGTGGTCATGGAGATGGGGAGGTCCGGATGTTCTGCGCGAAGGGCAGCAATGATGTCCACCAGGTCGGCCCGTACCAAGGGTTCGCCGCCGGTCAGGCGCAGTTCGCGGACGCCCAGGGCCCCGACGCCGACACGCACGATCCGTACGATCTCGTCCTTGGTCATGACGGCTTGCTTGGAGAGCCACTCAAGTCCCTCGGCGGGCATGCAATAGGTACACCGAAGATTGCATTTGTCGGTCAGGGAAAGCCGCATGTCGGTGGCGCGGCGTCCGTAACGGTCCCACAACCCCGTCGGCACATCGGCGGGCCGCGGGGGCGGAACCTGTCCCGTTCCTGCCGTGCCGCCCGAGGGAAGCGGCGGCATGCCCAGCTGAACACTCATGAATTCAGGCTACGCCACCGGGACGTGATGCGTGACACCAGTTCCACTCAGCGGACTCTCCGGAAGCGCTCAAGCCACCTTGCCAGTTCTTACAAAATCCCTACGCTTTGGCCCCAGGGACCCAATTCCCGTGCTGGGAGGGTCCGGCGAACCTATGCTGAAAATGTGAGCACAAATGCGGCAACACCCGAGGCGGAGCCCGGCAACCGCCGGATCCTCCTGGTCGAGGACGAGGAAACAATCGCCGGCGTCGTGCGGGATTACCTGACCCGGGCCGGCTTCCAGGTAGACCTCGCCGCTGACGGTTTCACGGCCCTTAAGCTGGCGGCGGAGCGTCAGCCCGACCTGGTGCTCCTGGACCGCATGCTCCCCGGGCTGGACGGTGTGGAAGTGTGCCGCCGCTTGAGGGTGGCCATGAGCGTACCGGTGATCATGCTTACCGCTTTGGGAACCGAGGACGATCGGATCCTGGGATTGGAGATGGGTGCCGACGATTACGTCACGAAACCCTTTTCACCCCGCGAACTGGTCCTGAGGGTCAAGTCCGTGCTGCGGCGCAGCATCAAGGAGTACTCTCCTGAGCCGACCGTGGAGTTGGCCGGCTTCGTGCTGGATCCTGCGTCCCGCACAGTCACCCATCACGGCGCGGCCTTGACCTTGACCGTGCGTGAGTTCGACCTCCTGGCGTTCCTCCTGCGGCGGCCCAACCAGGTGTTCAGCCGGGAGGAACTCATCAAAGCGGTGTGGGGCTGGGACTTCGGCGACCTCTCCACAGTGACGGTCCATGTGCGCCGGTTGCGCGAGAAGATCGAGGAGAATCCCACCAAGCCTGAACTCTTGAAGACCGTATGGGGAGTTGGCTACCGGTTCGATTCAGGAGCCGGGCATGCAGGGCACTGAACTGGCCACCATCCTTGGCTGGGTGCTCCTGTGGGCATTGGTTATTGGCGCTTTCACGCTCTTCCTGCTCCGGCTCCTGCGCCGTGCGTCTGTACTGGCGCAGATCTGCCTGGTGGTGGTGGGCACCGTGGCAGTCCTGGTGGCCGGCATGGTCAGCGCGTTCAACGCCATGGTCATCTCGGCAAGGGACCTCGAAATCATTTGGTACATCCTGGCCGTGGCCTCGGTGGTTGCGGTGGTGCTGTCCTTGATGCTCGGAGTCGGGGTTTCCAGGAATGCCTCGCGCCTGGTGGAGGCCGCGCGGAGGATTGGACGGGGTGAAACGTTGGAAGCAGGGGATGGCGCGGAGCGCGCTGCTCCGGCCATGACCTCCGAACTCGCCCGGCTGGCACAAGAGCTGGAAGCGAGCAGCCGAAGCCTGGCCGAATCACGGCGCCGGGAAGCGGCCGTGGAGGCTGCGCGCCGGGAGCTGGTTTCCTGGATTTCGCATGACCTCCGGACGCCGCTGGCAGGTATCCGTGCCATGACCGAAGCACTCGAGGATGGCATGGCCGCCGACGTACCGGGTTACTACCGGAAGATCATCGGACAAACAGAACAAATGACGGCGATGGTCAACGACCTCCTGGAGCTTTCCAAAATCCAGGCAGGGTCACTCCAGTTGCGGGCCGAAGCCCTTGACCTTTACGACCTCGTGAGCGATGCGCTTTCCGATCTCGCGCCCTTGGCCGCCGGCCGCGGTGTGACCCTCGACGGCGGCGGCGACCGGGAGTGCATGGCAGTGGCTGACGGTCCCAGCCTGGCCCGGGCCTTGCGTAACGTGCTGCATAACGCGGTCATCTACACGGGCAGCGGCACGGAGGTCCACGTCTCGGTAGGGCGCGAGGACGGATACGCCGTAGTGGCTGTCCAGGACCAATGCGGCGGGATTCCGGAGGAGGACATCCCGCACTTGTTCGAAACCGGGTGGCAGAGGGACCCATCACGTGGCGCGCCGGCGGGGCTCCAGGGTATGTACAGCGGCGCGGGGATCGGGCTGAGCATGGTTGCCGGAATCGTCAAGGCGCACGGCGGAACGGTCCAGGTGCAGAACGTCGACGGCGGTTGCCGCTTTGCGCTGGCCCTGCCGGCAGGAGAGTCCGCTGGAGCCGGCGCACACCAGGGAGGGACACCATGAAAGTAACGGACACCACGAAAGGGCCGGGCACTATGAAAGGGCGCGACGCCGTGAAGGGCCGGGCCGCCGTCGGCAACAGTGCGTGGTGGGCCGCGTGCGCCGGCGTGGTCTCCGGCGGAGCAGGCATCGCGGCAGGCGAGGTGACGGCAGCATTTCTCAGCCCGCTCGTCTCACCGGTCACGGCCCTTGGGGGAGCGGTCATCGACGCGGTACCGCCGGTCGTCAAGGACGTGGTCATCCGGCTTTTCGGCACGGCGGACAAGATCGTGCTGGTGGTGTCCATCGTCGTGTGTGCTGCCATCCTGGCCGCTGCCGCCGGGGTGCTCGAACGCCGGCGGACCGGGTGGGGACTCGCACTGGCGGGGCTGGCCGGCGTCGTCGGATTGACGGCCGTCCTGACCCGGGCGCAGTCCACCCCGCCGGCGGCTTTCGCCCCTGTGCTTGCGGCCGTCGTGACCATGCTGGTGCTCCGGGCGTTGATCCGCCGCTTGGACGCGTGGGACCGGCCGGTGGAGGCTGCGCCCCGCACATCCCTGGCCCGCCGCAGCTTCCTCAACGCCTTGGGCGGCTGGTCCATGGCAGCAGTAGCCGCCGGAGCGGTGACGGCCGTCCTTACCCGGGCGACCGCCGTCGCGTCCGGGTTCCGCGGGTCCATGACCCTCCCGAGGCCCGCCACAACGCCGCAAACGATTCCAGCCGGGGCCTCGCTCCCGGTGGAGGGCATCAGCGCCTTGGTCACGCCGAACCCCGACTTCTACAGGATCGACACCGCACTGACCATACCGGCCATTGACCCGCCGTCTTGGAAGCTCAAAGTCACAGGGCTCGTTGAACGCGAGATCGAGATCGACTTTGCGACCCTCCTCGCCAAACCCATGACGGAGCGGCACATCACCATCGCCTGCGTATCCAACGAGGTGGGCGGGGACCTGATTGGCAACGCGCTCTGGCTCGGTTGGCCCGTCAGGGAGCTGCTGGCGCTCGCCGTTCCAAAACCGGGGGCGGACATGGTCCTGTCCACGAGCAACGACGGGTGGACTGCCGGCACGCCGCTTGAAGCGCTCACCGATGACAGGGATGCCCTCCTCGCCGTGGGCATGAACGGCGAACCGCTGCCCCTCGAACACGGATTCCCGGTTCGCCTGGTGGTCCCTGGCCTGTACGGATTCGTCTCCGCAACCAAGTGGGTCACCGAATTGAAGGTCACACGCTTCGGGGACGAAAAAGCCTATTGGACAACACGCGGGTGGAGCGACCGGGGTCCCATCAAAACCCAGTCGCGGATCGATGTGCCACGCAGCGGGCGGACCACCACAGCAGGGACTGTACAGTTCGGCGGGGTCGCCTGGGCCCAGCACCGGGGCGTCAGCCGGGTGGAATTGCGTGTCAACCGCGGGGACTGGAAAGTGGCTGAGCTTGCTCCCGGGATCTCCGCCGACACCTGGTACCAGTGGAAATTGGCCTTGGACCTCGCCCCCGGCGACTACGAGGTGCAGGTCCGGGCGACGGACTCCGCCGGCGAACCGCAGGTCGAGAAGCGCTCGTCCGTAGCTCCCGACGGCGCCACGGGTTACCACACCATCAACGTGAAGGTCGCCTGAGGCCCTACGCTGGGTAGGTCCGGATCGTACGGACCTGAGAATGACCCTGAACACAGGAGGACGCCCGTGCCAAGATCCGTTGCTGCCCACCGCGGCGCCGTCGTGGAACTGCTCGCCAGGCAAGCAGCCCGGAAAGGCACCGAGGAACTGCCGCTGCTGGATGCCCTAGGAAGAGCGCTCGCAGCAGACCTGCGGGCACCGGTGTCGCTGCCGCCGTTCGCCAACTCCCAGATGGACGGTTTTGCCGTTTTCGCGGCGGATATCCCCGACGGCGGCGCGGAGCTCAGGGTGGGCGCGCCGGTTCCGGCCGGTGCCGGGCCTGCGGCACTGAAACGTGGCTTTGCCGTTCCCATCATGACCGGCGCCATGCTTCCCCAGGGGGCAGACGCCGTCGTCCCGATCGAGCGGGCGGTTCCTTCAGTGTTTCCTGCCGCCGGCGCGGTTGATGCGCTGGTCCGGCTTCCTGCCACGGCTCCCGGGACCTTCATCCGGGATGCCGGAAGCGACATCGCAGAAGGTGCCTTGGCGTTGGCAGCCGGGACATCACTGGGGCCGGCGCAACTGGGCTTGCTGGCGGCGCTCGGTCTGACGAGTGTGGAAGTGCGTCGTCCCCTGCGGGTACTGCTGGTCACCACCGGCGATGAGGTCGTAGAACCCGGGAATCCGCTGGTGACGGGCAAAATCTACGACTCCAACGGAACGCTTCTGGAGGCGTCCATGCGCCAGGCTGGGCTTGAGGTGGTGCGGAACGGAATCTCCGACGACGATCCTGCCGGGCTGCTCGATGTCCTGCGGAAGCACACGGACAACGGAAGTGCCGTGGATCTTGTGGTCACTACCGGCGGGGTCAGCAAAGGCGCGTACGAGGTGGTGCGCCAGGCAATGGCAGGCGAAGACGTCGAATTCGTGCCCGTGGCCATGCAGCCGGGCGGGCCGCAGGGAATCGGAACGTTCAACGACGTCCCTTTCCTGGGCTTTCCCGGGAACCCCGTCAGTTGCCTCGTGTCGTTCGAAATGTTCCTCCGGCCTGCGCTATCGGAAGTCCTCGGTGCGCCGAGGCCCAGGCAGATGCTGCCGGCACGTCTCGCCGAACCGTTGACCTCGCCCAAAGGAAAGCACCAAGTGCGGCGCGGGATCATCGAAAACGGTGTAGTCCGTCTTGAAGGCGGCGCTGGTTCGCACCTCGTCCATGCGCTGGCCCGCTCCAACGCATTGATCCAGGTGCCCGTCGACGTCACGGAATTACAAGCAGGAGACGAAGTGGAAGTATGGGTGCTGTGAACCAAACTTCCCATGAATCCGGTGGCCTGACACACCTGCGCCAGGACGGTACGGCCCAGATGGTTGATGTCTCTGACAAAGCTGTCACCACCCGCGAGGCCACAGCCGCAGCAACAGTGCGGAGCACGCCCGAGGTTCTTGCCCTCCTTGGTGCGGGCGAACTGCCCAAGGGCGATGCCCTGGCGGTTGCACGCGTCGCCGGAATCATGGCAGCCAAGAAGACTCCCGAGCTCATTCCGTTGTGCCATCCGCTGCCCATCTCCAAAGTCACCGTGGATTTTGAACTGGGGCGGGATGCTGTCCAAATCCTCGCCACGGTCAAGACCCGGGGCGTGACCGGAGTCGAGATGGAAGCCCTGACGGCTGCTTCGGTGGCCGCGTTGAGCGTCTACGACATGATCAAGGCTGTGGACAAGCACGCGGTCCTCACAGACATCCATGTGCTGGCCAAGAGCGGCGGCAAGAGCGGCAGTTGGAGCCTTGGGGGCCAACCGGGAGTCACTGGAACTTCCGATGCTGCAATATCCAGCGCCGGGGCTGCTGCCAACCCTTCCGCGGGAGGACAGGCATGAGCGCCTGCGAGCCTGGCGCGCACGGACCCCGGAAGGCCGGCGTCGTGATCGCCTCCACGCGAGCGGCGGCCGGAACCTACCGTGACGGGACAGGCCCGGTCATCCAGGATTGGCTGGCGGAGCACGGCTTCGATGTATTTCCGACCATGGTGGTACCGGACGGTGAGCCGGTGGGCGCGGCGCTGCGTGCGCTCCTGACCCAAGGGCCCTCGGTGATTATCACCAGCGGCGGGACGGGACTCAGCCCGGACGACCATACGCCCGAGATGACCCTGCCACTCCTGGACCGCGAAATCCCGGGAATCATGGAAGGGATCAGGCGTGCAGGCAGCGAAAAAACACCCATGGCCATGCTGAGCCGCGGCCATGCCGGGACCGCCGGCAAGACCTTCATCATCAACCTCCCCGGTTCGCCGAAAGGGGTCATGGACGGTTTGTCCGTGCTGGACCCGCTTCTCGGACACCTTTGTGAACAATTGGAAGGAAACCATGGCCACTGAAACAGACTTCGAAGTTGTCAGTGCAGTGCTCAGCGCCGAGCCGATCTCCGTGGACCAGGCTATAGCCGCCGTCGAATCCGATACGGCCGGGGCCGTAGTCAGCTTTAGCGGCGTGGTACGCAACCACGACGGCGGCAAACCCGTGGACCGCTTGAGCTACAGTGCGCATCCCACTGCCCACCGCACCATGTCCGAGGTAGTGGCCGCGCTCGTGGCCGAGCATTCCGGAGAGGCCCAACAACCCGTCCGGATCTGGGCCGCGCACCGCGTGGGCTCCTTGGAAGTCGGAGACCCCGCCTTGGTGTGCGCCGTGGCTGCCGCGCACCGTGGGCAGGCCTTTGCCGTCTGCGCCGAGCTGGTTGACCGGATCAAGGCCCAGGTGCCCATCTGGAAGGAACAGTTCTTCAGCGACGGCACCGTGGAATGGGTCGGCGCGGGGGAGTAGCCGGGGCTCTGCCTGGCAGACGTTCGCCGGCCTGGTAACGGTTCCGTCCTGTCCGGGCCCCGGCGGTAGTGTTGATGCCATGACCGAACAACTTGCCGTAGCAGTACTTGGCGCCCGCGGGCGCATGGGAATCGAAGCCGTCAAAGCTGTTGAAGCAGCCGAGGACATGAAGCTGGTAGCCGCCCTTGGCCGCGGCGATTCCTTGGAGAGGCTGCTTGAGGCAGGAGCGCAGTACATCGTGGACCTGACAGTCCCCGACACCACCGAAGCCAACGTCCGGTTCGCCGTCGAGCACGGCATTCACGCCGTCGTTGGAACCACGGGATGGGACGCGTCACGCTTGGACTCCCTGCGCGAATTGCTGGAGCAGCAGCGGGGCACCGGCGTCCTGATCGCTCCGAACTTCGCCCTCGGGTCGGTACTGGCATCTGCGTTCGCCGCCAAGGCGTCGAAGTACTTCGAATCGGTGGAAATCATTGAGCTGCACCACCCCAACAAGGTGGATGCCCCCTCGGGAACAGCAGTACGGACAGCGCAGTTGATCGCTGAGGCACGCAAGGAAGCGGGTCTGCCGTCCAGCCCGGACGCCACGGAGTCCGCCCTTGAGGGAGCCCGGGGATGCGACGTGGACGGAGTCCGAGTGCACAGCGTCCGCCTGCGCGGCCTGGTGGCACACCAGGAGGTGCTCCTGGGCGGCCCCGGCGAGCAGCTGACCTTGCGTCACGACTCCTTTGACCGTGCCTCCTTCATGCCCGGTGTCCTGCTGGGCCTGCGCAAGGTTGCTGCCCACCCCGGCCTTACTGTGGGCCTTGACGGGTACCTGGACCTGGGGCTTTAGGAGCATGTCGAACTTCTGGCACGCCCTCAAGAACAACAGGACCAAGATCTGGGTTGGCGCCATCACCCTGCTGCTGGTGCTGTACTTGGTGGTTTCCCTGCAACGCTCGTTGTTGCTGCTGGGGGACCCCAACCCCGTGGCCAAGGGGATAGGTGCGGCCTACCTCGTCCTGCCCGTGGTTGGTGCGTGGGCGCTGATCCGCGAGCTGCTCTTCGGTGCGCGGACCGAACAGATGGCCAAAGTCCTCGAAGCCGAGGGCGGCCTTCCGGTGGATAACCTGCCGCGCACTCCGGGCGGAAGGATCGTCCGCTCCGCGGCGGACGCTGAATTCGAAAAGTACAAGGCCGAGGCCGAGGCAGCCCCGGAGGACTGGCGCTCATGGTTCCGACTCAGTTGTGCGTATGACGCTTCGGGTGACAGGAAGCGCGCCCGGGCATCGATGCGCGACGCCGTGAAACTGTTCCGCGATCAGTCGACGGCCGCCGGGCGGTAGCTCCCCAGACGTGAGGCCTGGTGGGCCAGCCACTCCAAGGGTCCGCGGCGGCGGAGCAGTGCAAAGACGGCACCTACGGCGATCACTGTGAGTGCCTGCGCCCAGTACATGCTTTCGTTCGTCCAGCCGCTTGGAAGGGGCTGGTCCACAAACCAGGACACCGCCCACACATGGAGCGAATACAGCGTCAGCGTCATGGCTCCCGGACCGCTGAGGACCAGCAGGAACCGTACGCCAATCCTTTCCGACCAGCTGCCCAGCAGCAGGAAGAAACCTATTGCCGCGGCGGCAGTTCCGCCGGTGTGGAGCAGGTCAAGCGTGGTTCCGGCGTGTGGTGATGAGGTGGCCAGCCACCACAACGAGTCCGTTTGGCGCAGGCCCGTCAGGTTTACTTGGAGCATGCTCTCCAAGGGGTAGCCGCGGACGCCCGGCAGCGTACTCAAGGCAGCCCGCCCACCCCAGGCTTCCATGGCCAGGATGCCCAGGACTTTCGACACGATGGCCACGGCTGTTCCGACGGTAAGCAAGAGGACCTGCACCCGCTGCTTGGACAACGCGAGCCTGCCGATCAGCAAACCGAGCAGCAGGTACGAGATCCACTGGCACACGGGGTAGTAACCCGTGAAGAAGAGGTCTGCGAGGAGCGCCCCGGGGGTCTGCAGGTCTTCGACCTTGGGGTTGTGCCCTAGCTGCAAGGGCGGGTTTGCTTCAAGCAGCATCGGCCTGACGAGGTAGCCGAGGACCGGGGAGAGCAGTATCCATCCCGCCGCCCACGCACCCAGCGCCCGGACGCCAAGTCCAAGGAACGGCAGGATGCACAGGAACAGGACGGCATAGTGCACAAGAATGATGGCTACGTTGACTTCCAGCCCGCCCAGCGCCAGCCCTACGACGGCGATCACCAACGCGCGCAGCGCTACGCCACTCCTGGCGGCACCCAGCTCAGCTCCTCGGCGCGGTGCCTGTTTGCCCGTGGCGAGGGCAAGACCGACTCCGGCGAGGACCGCGAACAACGCTGACGACCTTCCGGAGAAGGTCAGGCCGATCCATGTTGGTTCCCAACCCGGTGCAGGTCCGAAGGTCGGCAGGAGATGGGTGGCCATCATGCCCAGAAGCGCGGCACCGCGCGCCGCGTCGATGCCCGTGAGACGCGGAGAGAAGTTGCGGCCCGGCGAAGCCATGCTGTTCGGCGTCGTGTCCGGGGAAGTCATGAAGTGATCGTCTCATGGCCGACGGCGGCCTGAATTATCGAAAGCTCCCCGGACGTGCCATGACGCCTCCCCAAGCCGAGGCCTTGTTTTCGAATATATGTTCGAATAATATGGCGGCATGAACGACGCTTCCCGATCCGCAGACGGCATGCGCGGGCCCATGAAGGCCATGAGTCCAGGAGTGGTGGACTTCCTGTTCAGGCAACTCGTGGCAGGCGAACCGCCCGAGGATGTGCAGTGGCGCCACGAGGGTGTGGTGCTCGGTGAACAGGCTCCCGGCGCCGAACTCGCGCGCAGGTTGACCGAGACGGACCTCGACGCCCTGACGCCACTGGAGCTGTTCGAATATGTGCGGGCCACCCAGCGGCTGGTGACCTGGGCTGAGCACCTCAAGGAGTTGGCCGTATCGCGCTACTGTTCGGAGGAGGCGGCCGGAGCCCCCGCGAGTCCCAACGTCCGGTGATGACGACCATCACGCGGGCCGCATTCCCGTAACCGGCGCGGGACAGGGTAACGTTTTTCCTATGTCTGACTCCCGCGCGCGCATTCCCGCTCTTGGTACCCTGCTGACCGCCATGGTCACCCCGTTCACCGAGGATGGCAAGGTCGACTACGACCAAGCCGCAGCGCTGGCAGAAAAGCTCGTACAGGACGGTTGCGACGGCCTCGTGGTCACCGGCACCACGGGGGAGACTTCAACCCTCACTGATGAGGAAAACCTCGGCATGTTCCGTGCCGTCAAGGAAGCCGTTGGAGGCAAGGCCGCCATCATCGCAGGAACCGGCACCAACGACACCGCACACTCGGTGCATTTGTCGCAGCGCGCCGCCCAGCTGGGTGTTGATGGTCTTTTGATCGTCACTCCCTACTACAACAAGCCCAGCCAGGCCGGCGTGCGGGCGCATTTCGAGACGATCGCTTCTTCCACGGACCTGCCCGTCATGCTGTATGACATTCCGGGCCGATCCTCCATTGCCATCGCACCCGAGACCATGATCGCGCTGGCTCAGCACCAGAACATCGTTGCCGTGAAGGACGCCAAGGCCGATTTCGCCGCCGCCACCCGGGTCATGGCTGAAACGGACCTCGTCTTCTACTCGGGCGATGACGGCCTGACCCTCCAGTGGATGGCGATGGGTGCTGCCGGCCTTGTGGGCGTCACCACGCATGTGGCCACCCGGCGCTTCCGTGAGCTCATTGATGCCATGAACGCGAACGACCTCGCGACAGCGAGGACCATCAACTTTGAATTGGAGCCCGTGGTGCGCGCAACCATGACCCGGGTCCAAGGCGCAGTAGCCGCCAAGCAGATTCTCAAGTGGCAGGGAGTCCTGCCCAACTCGGTTGTCCGTTTGCCCCTCGTGGAGCCGGACCAGGCCGAGATCGACACCATCCGCGGGGACTTGGCTGAGGCCGGAATGGACTTCAACGTCTAGGACGGTTCCGCCGGAAAGAAGCAAAATATGACCCAAACCGCCCTTCCTGGACTGGTTACTCCGCCCAAACTGCCACACGGCACGCTGCGGATCGTTCCGCTCGGTGGACTGGGGGAGATTGGCCGCAACATGGCGGTCTTCGAAATCAGCGGCAAATTGCTGGTGGTTGACTGCGGTGTCCTCTTCCCGGAAGAAACACAGCCCGGCGTCGACCTGATCCTGCCCGATTTTTCCTACATCGAGGACCGCTTGGACGACGTCGTCGGCGTTGTCCTGACGCACGGACACGAAGACCACATCGGCGCCGTACCCTATCTGCTCCGCCTCAAGGCCGATATCCCGCTCATTGGCTCCCAGCTGACCCTTGCCTTGGTGGAGGCGAAGTTGCAGGAGCACCGGATCAAGCCCTACACCCTCACCGTTACCGAGGGGCAGGTGGAACAGTTCGGCCCGTTCGAATGCGAGTTCGTGGCGGTCAACCACTCCATTCCCGACGCCCTGGCAGTGTTCATCCGCACCGAGGGCGGAACTGTGCTCCACACCGGCGACTTCAAGATGGACCAGTTGCCGCTGGACGGCCGGATCACCGATCTGCGTCACTTCGCCCGCCTGGGTGAAGAAGGTGTTGACCTTTTCATGGCCGACTCCACCAACGCCGATGTTCCCGGCTTCACCACGGCCGAAAAGGAGATCGGTCCCACGCTGGACCTGCTGTTCGGCCAGGCGCAGAAGCGCATCATCGTCGCATCCTTCTCCTCCCACGTCCACCGGGTACAGCAGGTCCTGGACGCCGCCGCCAAACACGGCCGCAATGTGGCTTTTGTTGGCCGTTCCATGGTCCGCAACATGGCTATCGCCGCCAAGCTCGGATATCTTGATGTCCCGCCGGGAATCCTCGTGGACATCAAGAACATCGATGACCTGCCGGATAACCGTGTGGTCCTCATGTCCACAGGCTCTCAAGGGGAGCCCATGGCGGCGTTGTCGCGCATGGCCAACGGCGATCACCGCGTTGAGGTGGGCGAAGGCGACACCGTCATCCTGGCTTCGAGCCTCATTCCGGGCAACGAAAATGCTGTCTTCCGCATCATCAATGGCCTGCTGAAGCTTGGGGCCGCGGTCATTCACAAGGGAACCGCGAAGGTGCACGTCTCGGGCCACGCGGCCGCTGGCGAATTGCTGTACTGCTACAACATCCTCAAGCCCTTGAACGCCATGCCCGTCCACGGTGAAACCCGCCATCTGATTGCCAACGGAAATATTGCGGCGGCATCCGGCGTCCCCACGGAGAATGTCATCCTCAGCGACAACGGCACGGTCATTGACCTGAGGAACCAGAAGGCAAAAGTCGTGGGACAAGTGGAGGTTGGCTTGGTCTACGTCGACGGCTCGAGCGTCGGCGAGATCACGGATGCCGATCTGAAGGACCGGCGCATTCTTGGCGATGAAGGCTTCATCTCCGTCATCACCGTCATCAACCGGACCACCGGCAAAATCGTTTCCGGTCCCGAAATCCATGCACGCGGTGTGGCTGAGGATGACTCCGTCTTCGACGAGATCATCCCGAAGATCAATGCCGCGCTGGAAGAAGCCGTCCTGAACCACGCTGACCACACCAACCACCAGCTGCAGCAGGTGGTCCGGAGGGTTATCGGCACATGGGTGAACCGCAAGCTGCGCCGGCGTCCCATGATCATTCCCGTGGTCCTGGAGGCATAGGCCGCCAGGCAGCCGGCAGCAGGCAACATGCAGTCCCAAGGGGGCCTGAAATCCGCGGATTTCAGGCCCCCTTGCGGTAGCGTGGCAGGTATGGCGACCCGTACCTCCTCCACGCCACGAGGCAGCTCAAGCAGTAAAACCGGTAGCGGCCGGGGCTCAGCTGCAACCAAATCCAGCGCGGCGGCCAAAAGCAGCCGCAGCGGATCCACGCGGACCAAACAGTCCGGCGTCGAACCCCAAGCGCCTTTCCCGGTCCGGATGCTGTCCGGTGCATGGCAGGGCATCGGACACGTGGTCGGCGCGGGAGTGCGCCGTATCGGTTCGGACGTCAGCGACCTTGACCCCGAGGACCGGCGGGACGGCGCTGCCCTGTTCAACCTGGTGCTGGGTATTGCTGTTGCGACCTTCGCGTGGTGGGGATGGACGGGCTGGTTGCCGGACATCGTCTACAGCGTGGTCAATGGCACGTTTGGCTGGATGTCCCTGCTCCTGCCGCTGATGCTCTTCATTTGCGCGTTCCGGCTTTTCCGGAAGCCGCAGGATGGCCGCGGAAACAACCGTGTGGGAATTGGTTTCCTGGTCATGACGCTGGCGGGATCGGCCTTGGCGCACGTCATCGGGGGACAGCCTTCCGTGGGCGAAGGATTTGACGGGCTCCGCCGCGCAGGCGGAATGGTCGGTTTCCTCGCTGCCTCACCACTGGCGGCCATCCACGTAGCCATACCTGTCCTCTTGTACAGCCTCCTCGCGTTTGTGTCGGTGCTGATTGTGACCGCCACTCCCTTCGGGGCCATTCCTGCCCGTATCCGCTCGGGTTACGAACACCTCATGGGCGTGGACCTGGAGGAAGCCCGGGCAAGCCAGGAAGCGCATGACCGCAGCTACCTCTACGGAGAAGGCAAGCCGGCCAAAGCCGGCAAGAAGAAGCGCACACGCCTCTTCGGCAAGGACCAGGAAGCAGATCCACACCTGGAAGGCTACGTGGGCGACGAGGCCTTCGAGCACGCCATCGTGGACGACGACGAATCTTCCGCCGATGCCGCCCCGCGCGTCCCGCCGGGCGTGCGGCGGCCTACCCAGGCCGAAATCGCCGTTGGAAAGATCAAAGCCGCACAGGGCCTGGCCGCTGCGCCGGGCGCGGGCTCCACCCCGGGTGCCGACAATCCCACCGAGGCCATCCCCGTGCTGAGTCCGGAGATGACAACTCCCGTGGCGCAGGTTCCGGCCAAGCCCGCCGGAGCCCCGCTGCCCCAAACTCCCATCCCGCAGCGCACGGAACAGTTGTCCTTGGCCGGAGATGTCACCTATACGCTTCCTGCCTCCGACTACCTCACGCCGGGGTCCATACCGAAGGAACGCACGGAAGCGAACGACGCCGTCGTTGCTGCCTTGACGGACACCCTGACCCAGTTCAATGTCGACGCCACGGTGACGGGCTTCAGCCGTGGACCCACGGTCACCCGGTACGAGATCGAACTGTCCCCGGGAACCAAGGTGGAGCGCGTTACGGCGCTGTCCAAGAACATCTCCTATGCCGTTGCTTCCAGTGATGTCCGTATCCTGAGCCCCATTCCGGGCAAGTCCGCCATCGGCATCGAAATCCCCAACACGGACCGCGAAACCGTGTCCCTGGGGGACGTTTTGCGGAGCCAGAACGCGCGGCGGACAGACCATCCCATGGTGATGGGTGTCGGCAAGGACGTCGAGGGTGGCTACGTCGTGGCCAACCTCGCCAAAATGCCCCACCTCCTGGTTGCCGGTGCCACCGGCGCCGGCAAGTCGAGTTTCGTGAACTCCATGATCACGTCAATCCTGATGCGTGCAACTCCCGATGAAGTCCGCATGGTCATGGTGGACCCCAAACGCGTGGAACTTACCGCCTATGAAGGCGTTCCCCACCTGATCACGCCCATCATCACCAACCCCAAGAAGGCTGCGGAGGCTTTGCAGTGGGTAGTGCGTGAAATGGATGCCCGCTATGACGACCTCGCGAATTACGGCTACAAGCACATCGACGACTTCAACAAGGCGGTCCGTGCGGGCAAGGTCACGCCACCGGTCGATTCCAAGCGGATCATCAAGCCCTACCCGTACCTGCTGGTGATCGTGGACGAACTCGCGGACCTCATGATGGTGGCACCGCGTGACGTCGAAGATTCGATCGTCCGCATTACGCAGTTGGCCCGTGCGGCCGGTATCCACTTGGTGCTGGCAACCCAGCGTCCTTCCGTGGACGTCGTCACCGGCCTCATCAAGGCCAACGTCCCGTCCCGAATGGCCTTTGCCACGTCCTCCGTCACCGACTCCCGCGTCGTGCTGGACCAGCCAGGTGCAGAGAAGCTGATCGGTCAAGGCGATGCCTTGTTCCTGCCCATGGGCGCTTCCAAGGCCATGCGTGTCCAAGGTGCCTGGGTATCCGAATCGGAAATCCACAAGGTGGTGGAACACGTCAAGGGACAGCTGCAGGCCGTCTATCGTGATGACGTTGCCGCCGAGGCTCCCAAAAAGCAGATTGACGATGACATCGGAGACGATCTCGAAGTCCTTCTGCAGGCCACGGAACTCGTGGTCACCACGCAGTTTGGTTCCACGTCCATGCTCCAGCGCAAGCTCCGCGTCGGATTCGCCAAGGCCGGACGCCTCATGGACCTCCTGGAGTCCCGCGGCGTCGTGGGCCCCTCCGAGGGCTCCAAGGCCCGGGACGTCCTGGTCAAGCCGGACGATCTCGCCGCCGTGCTGGCTGCCATGAAGGGCCAGGAGGCCCCTGCGGCTCCCGACGCCCAGACTGCCGCCCTGAGCGATAACGCCAACGCCAACATTGCGATCGGCGGCTATGCAGAGGACGTCGTTGCCGCAGACCTCGACAACCGCACCCAGGCGATCGATTATTTCGACGGGGCCGATGGTTCCGATGACGACGAAGGCGGCGAAGACGCTTGGTCGCTCACAGGCCGCTGACGTCCAGACGGTAGCCTAGAGAAGTGACTACAGCCGAGGGCGACAACGCCACGTCTAGGGGTTCCGAAGTGTGGAACCTGCCCAATATCCTCACCATGCTCCGCATCGTGCTGGTGCCCTTTTTCGTGTGGTTCCTGCTCGCGGACGATGGCCGGCACGGTCTCTGGCGGTGGGCCGCCGTCGTGGCTTTCGCTGTGGCGATCTATACCGACAAGCTCGACGGCGACATCGCCCGGGCGCGGGGCCTCATCACCAATTTCGGCAAGATCGCCGATCCCATTGCGGATAAATTGCTGATCGGTTCAGCGCTCGTCTTGCTCTCCGTCCTGGGGGAGCTGCCGTGGTGGGTGACCATCCTCATCCTGGTCAGGGAGTGGGGTATTACCGCGCTGCGGTTCTTCGTCATCAGGTACGGCGTGATGCCCGCTTCCCGCGGAGGCAAACTCAAGACGGTTGTGCAGACCGTGGCCATCTTCCTGTACACCATGCCCCTGAAAGCGATTGCCCCATGGCTCGTCGACGTCGCGTTCTGGGTGATGATGGCTGCGCTGGCCATCACGCTCTGGACCGGCGTCGAATATGTCATCCAGGCTCTCAAGCTTCGGGCCGCCGGGCGGAAAGCGTGAGCGCCGCCGTAGGTGCCGACGCAGCGGAAACCGCGACGGCGGCTGTCCGGCTGGCGCTCGAACGGCACCGGACAGTGGCCACGGCAGAGTCGCTGACGGCCGGAATGGTGGCCGCTGCCCTGGCGAATACTCCCGGCGCATCGGGGATGCTGCAGGGCGGTGTAGTCGCCTATCAGAACTCCGTGAAGGCGTCGGTCCTGGGCGTCCCGCAGGATCTCCTCGACGCCGTTGGATCCGTTGATGGAGACGTGGCGGCAGCAATGGCCACGGGAGCCCGTCGGGCCTGCGGGGCGGACATCGGCATTTCCACTACCGGAGTCGCAGGGCCGGACGCCCATGACGGCAAGGCCGTGGGGACGGTCTTCATCGGAATCGCCACGGAATCCGGATCGAGGGCGTTTGAATACTCGTTCCGGGGGGACAGGCAATCCATTAGGAACCAAGCTTGTGCTGCGGCGTTGGCGAGGCTGCTTGGCGGGTTGGAAGGGGATGGTTACCGTTCGTAAAGTAGTCGGGAACAAAAACTGATTGCCAATAGTTGTGTCATTGTGTCGCTTCGAAATGGTCGGGGCGCCTAGGATGTAGAAACCAACCCGGTCCGCCAACCAGCGAACCGGAAGAACGAGGGAGCAAGGCGATACAGATGGTAAAGCAGCCCGTATCCGTGAACGGCGTTGTCCGCTGGAAGGATGTGGGCTTGGCTGATCAGGCACAGAGCGAACAGAAGGAGCGCAAAATGGTCGTACTACGCCACGAAATCGGTGATGTACTGCGCGATGTCCGCCAGCGTCAGGGCCGCACCCTCCGCGAGGTCTCGCACAGCGCCCGCGTTTCACTCGGATACTTGAGTGAAGTTGAACGCGGCCAAAAGGAAGCTTCGTCCGAGCTCCTGTCTTCTATCTGCACCGCACTGGACGTACCGTTGTCCAGCATGCTGCGCGAAGTGAGCGACCGCGTCGCAGTTGCAGAGGGAGTTGCGGTACCGGACACGGTTCCGCAGGAATTCTCCCAGCGTTACGGTCGGGATCTCGATCTCACCGACGACTTCGGCCAGGGCATGCTGTCCGGAGCGCGGTAACCGTCCCCTAGTACGTCGAAGGTCCCCAGCCACTGGCTGGGGACCTTTCGCGTTGGTGGCACGGGTAGCGGTTCCGCCGGATCTGCTATTGCGCTGCGTCCCCGGGGTCTTTGGCAGTGCCGTCTCTAGCTGGGGCCTCCTTGATCAGCCCCTCTCCGTACACGGCGTTGAGCCTTTCCATGTATTCGGCGAGGGTCCGCACGTCCTCCAGCGGCCATGTCCCCAGGCGTTCGCGGAAAGCCTGCCGGCGGGCGTCCTGCACCTGGTGCATCTTCTCTTCGCCCTTGTCCGTCAATCGGATGGACTGGGCCCTGCCATCCTGCGGATCTGCCTCTTTATAGACAAGCCCGAGGCTCTCCAGGAAGGCGATTTGGCGGCTCACGGAAGGCTTGCCGACACCCACGCAGGAGGCCAGGTCTGTCAGGCGGATGGGGCCCTCGCGGCGGATGATGGTCAGCAGTCCATAGGCGGCGGGTTCCATGTCCGGATGGACCTGGCGGGAAAGCTGGTGTGAGATGGAACGGGCGCGGCGCCAGAGCAAGCTCAGCTGGTGCTCAACCTGCTGAAGGGCATCATCCACTTCGTCGCGTTGGACGGCGGTGGCCGGTGCATGGGGGAGAGGATTGCTCATGGCAACCATTCTAGGGTCCGGCAACATGAGAGACTCTATCCGTGAGGGCAAGTGATTTCTGGCGGTTGATGGACGACGAATTCGGGGCGGGATATTCCCGGGTGCTTGCCGGATCCCTGGTGCTGGCCGGAGTTGGCGGCCGCACCGCTACGGACGCCCTTGCCTCGGGTTTCGACCCCCGCGATGTTTGGCTGGCAGTTTGCGACGTGCAGGACGTGCCGCCCGAGCGCAGGCTTGGCAGGGACATCAAACCCACCGGTTAGGCGTAACCCAGTCCTGCTGATCGATGCCGGGTCGGGACACGCCGTCGCGTTGTTCGAATATCTGTTCGGATTTGGATATGCTCCTGTGAGAGGAAAATTGATCCTGAAGGACGCATTCCACGCTCCGGCGGCCCTTGTTTTCCACATAGGCCAAGCGGGCAGCTAAAAATGTCAGAGCGCCGCACTAGCGTCAGACGTGACAGGAAAGCGGCCGTTCAGGCCACTCCACAGCGAGAAAGCATCAGAGGTGTGAACCATGGCGGCAACCCCGGATCGTGAGAAGGCGCTCGAGGCAGCGCTTGCCCAGATCGACAAGCAGTTCGGCAAAGGCTCCATCATGCGCCTGGGTGATGACACCCGCGCTCCGATCGAGGTCATTCCCACCGGTTCCATTGCCCTGGACGTGGCGCTTGGCATCGGCGGGCTCCCGCGCGGCAGGGTCGTGGAAATCTATGGACCGGAGTCTTCCGGTAAGACCACCGTCGCCCTGCATGCTGTAGCCAATGCACAGCGTAACGGCGGCATCGCGGCCTTCATTGACGCCGAACACGCCCTGGATCCCGATTACGCCGCGAAGCTTGGCGTAGACACGGACGCCCTGCTGGTTTCACAGCCGGACACCGGTGAACAGGCGCTGGAAATCATGGACATGCTGGTGGGCTCCGGCTCGCTGGACATCATCGTCATTGACTCCGTGGCTGCGCTGGTTCCCCGCGCTGAAATCGAGGGCGAGATGGGCGATTCCCACGTTGGCCTCCAGGCGCGCCTCATGAGCCAGGCCCTTCGAAAGATCACCGGTCGCTTGAGCCAGACCAAGACCACCGCGATCTTCATCAACCAGCTCCGTGAGAAGATCGGCGTCTTCTTCGGATCGCCGGAAACCACCACCGGTGGTAAGGCACTGAAGTTCTATGCCTCAGTGCGTATCGACGTCCGCCGCATCCAGACGCTGAAGGAAGGCGCCGATTCCGTCGGTAACCGGACCAAGGCAAAGATCGTCAAGAACAAGATGGCTCCGCCCTTCAAGGTTGCCGAGTTCGACATCATCTACGGCCAGGGGATCTCGCGCGAAGGCGGCATCATCGACATGGGCGTGGAACACGGAATCATCAAGAAGTCGGGATCCTGGTTCACCTACGACGGCGATCAGCTCGGTCAGGGCATGGAGAACTCACGCCGCTTCCTGCGAGACAACCCTGAGCTTGCCCAAGAGCTGGAACGCCTCATCAAGGAAAAGCTTGGCGTCGGCGTGAAGCCCGAAGAGGAATCGCCCAAGCTGAAGGCCGTTGACGGTTAGGAACGGGCCGGATCCGGATTCGCCGGTTGCTGCCGATCCGGAACCGGACCCGGAATCTGTGGCGCGCGCCATCGTTTTGAGGCAATTGACGATGGCGCCGCGGAGCCGGCTCCAACTGGCACGGAAGCTTGCCGAACGTAAAGTGCCTGAGCACGTTGCCGAGGCTGTTCTCGATCGCTTTGAGGAAGTCCAGCTCATCGACGACGCTGAGTTCGCCCGCATGTGGGTACGAAGCCGATCGCAGACCAAGAAGCTCGCCAAGGGCGCCCTGCGACGGGAACTGGCTGACAAAGGCATCGAACTCGAAGATGCCGAGGAAGCCTTGGCCCAGGTCTCGGACAAGGACGAGGAACTTGCAGCGCGCGAGCTTGTCCAGCGGAAGTTGAGGCCGGGCATGGATTTGACCGACCGGGCTGAGCGGGACAAGTACACACGCCGGTTGGCCTCCATGCTCGCGCGCAAGGGCTATTCCCCTTCACTGGCCTTCAGTATCGTCGGTGAGGTGCTGGCAGAAGCCGGTACCCTTGAGTAGTGAGTTTGACCATTCCATCCCCTGCACAAGATTCCACGCAGCCTTCCCTGGTACCTGGGTCGCTTCAGGAGGCTGCACCCTCCGTGGAGCCCAGGACGTACCAGGTCCGGACCTTCGGTTGCCAGATGAACGTCCATGATTCCGAGCGCATGTCCGGTCTCTTGGAAGAAGCCGGCTATGTTCCGGCGGACGGGGAGTTTGCCGACGTCATCGTGTTCAACACCTGCGCGGTGCGGGAGAATGCGGACAACAAGCTCTACGGAAACCTGGGACAACTCCGCCAGGTCAAGGCAGCCAACCCCGGAATGCAGATCGCGGTGGGTGGATGCCTGGCCCAGAAGGATCGGGAAACCATTGTGCGCAAAGCACCGTGGGTGGACGCCGTTTTTGGTACGCACAATGTGGGCGCCCTTCCCGCCCTCCTGAACAGGGCACGGCACAACAACGAAGCCCAGCTTGAAATCCTCGAGTCCCTGGATGTGTTCCCGTCCACGCTTCCCACCAAGCGTGATTCCGTGTACTCGGGATGGGTTTCCATCTCGGTCGGATGCAACAACACCTGCACGTTTTGCATCGTGCCTTCACTCCGCGGCAAAGAGAAGGACCGCCGCCCCGGCGAGATCCTTGCCGAAATCCAGGCACTGGTTGACGACGGCGCCGTGGAAGTAACTCTTCTCGGCCAAAACGTGAACTCCTACGGCGTGGAATTCGGTGACCGCCAGGCGTTCTCAAAGCTGTTGCGTGCATGCGGCCAGATCGCAGGGCTGGAACGCGTCCGTTTCACGAGTCCCCACCCCGCCGCCTTCACTGATGACGTTATTGAGGCCATGGCGGAGACACCCAACGTCATGCCACAGCTGCACATGCCGCTCCAGTCCGGCTCCGACAAGGTCCTTAAGGACATGAGGCGCTCGTACCGTTCCAGCAGGTTCCTGGGCATCCTGGACAAGGTCAGGGACCGGATTCCGCAAGCAGCCATCTCCACGGACATCATCGTGGGTTTCCCGGGTGAGACGGAAGAAGATTTCCAGGCCACCCTGGACGTCGTGGAGAAGTCCCGCTTCGCGTCGGCCTTCACCTTCCAGTACTCCAAGCGTCCGGGAACCCCCGCTGCCGAGTTGCCCGAACAGCTCCCCAAAGCCGTGGTCCAGGAACGTTACGAGCGCTTGACCGCGCTTCAGGACCGCATTGCAGCCGAGGAGAATGCCAAGCAGCTTGGCAGGCAGGTCGAGGTCCTGGTGACCGCCCAGTCGGGCCGGAAAGCAGGGGAGACGCACCGCCTGTCCGGCCGTGCCAAAGACCAACGCTTGGTGCACTTCTCCGTCCCGGAGGGCGCAGAAGCACCCCGTCCCGGCGATTTCGTCAAAGTCACTATTACTGAGGCCGCGGCATTCCACTTGGTTGCGGACCCTGCCGGACCCGAGGGTTACATCCTGCGCCGGTCCAGGGCAGGCGACGCTTGGGACCGTTCGCAGGCCGAGTCCTGCGGTGTACCGGCGCCAGGTACCGGTTCCGGAAAGGCCGGTGTTTCGCTGGGCATGCCCGCCATTCCGGCCCGTCGGGCCTAGCCAGGGGTAGATCCATGTCCGTCGTTGGCAGTAATGTGCCGTCTTTTCCTGTCATCGCCGTCGTGGGCCCCACAGGTTCGGGCAAGTCGGACCTGGGGGTGGAACTTGCCTTGGCCCTCGACGGGGAGGTCATTAATGCAGATGCCCTCCAGTTCTACCGGGGCATGGACATCGGCACGGCCAAAATCACGGTGGAAGAACGCAAAGGCGTTCGCCACCACCTGCTGGACACCATGGAAGTGACTGAAGAAGCCAGCGTGGCCGACTTCCAGCAGGAATGCAGGGCTGCCATTCGTGACATCCGGCACCGGGGAAAGCAGCCGATCATGGTTGGCGGCTCCGGTCTCTACGTGCGTGCGGCCTTGGACGTCCTGGAGTTCCCGGGTACCGATCCGGAGCTGCGCAAGCGTCTGGAGGGCGAATACGAAGCACGGGGACTCATGCCATTACGGGAACGGCTTCAGGCAGTGGATCCGGACTCGGCCGCTCGGCTGGGGGATGCCCGGCGCGTCATCAGGGCACTGGAAGTATATGAACTGACAGGCCGGCCCTTCAGTTCCTTCATGCCGCAACGCCAGTACTTCCAGCCGGCACTCCAGATCGGGCTTTCCGTGGATCGGGAAGAGTTGCGGGAGCGCTTGGCAGCGCGGGTCCACCGGATGGTTGATGCTGGGCTCCTGGAGGAAGTGGAACGCCTTGACGCTGCCGGATTGAGGCGGGGGAAGACCGCTTCCCGCGCGCTGGGCTACGCACAGTTCTTGAAAGTGCTCGACGGCGACTGGAGCGTTGCAGAGGCGGCAGAGGCCACGATCATCGCTACCCGGCAATTTGCGCGTCGCCAGCTCACATGGTTCCGCGCCGATCCCCGGATCAGCTGGCTTGACTGGAAGGACACGGATCTGGTGGCCAAAGCTGTGGCCCTTGCGGAGGCAGGATAATTTCTGGCCGTCCACCCGTGGCAGGTAGCCTAGTCCCATGGATCAGACCCCCGCAGTTTCCGCCCGGCAGTCCGCCGCTGCCGAGCTCCCCATGACCGCCGCCAGCCTGTCAGGTGTGGCGTTTTCGAAGGGCCATGGCACGGGAAACGACTTTGTGCTGATCGCCGATCCCGGTGCTGTCCACGACATCACCCCGGAACAGGTGGCCGCCCTGTGCGACAGGCACCGCGGCATCGGTGGGGACGGGCTGATCCGCGCTGTTCCTTCACGCGACCTTCCCGAAGGCCGGGCGCTGCTGGAGCAGGACGCTTCCGCTGAATGGTTCATGGACTACCGCAATGGGGACGGTTCCCTGTCCGAGATGTGCGGCAACGGAGTGCGTGTATTTGTGCACTTCCTCATAGACCAGGGTTTGGTGGACCTGGGACCGGGTGAGGCACTGACTATCGGTACCCGCGGCGGGATCAAGAAGATCGCGCGCTCGGACAATGGCTACGCAGTGGATATGGGTCCGTGGGAGTTCGTTTTCCCGACCGAGGCCACGTCGAAGGCCATGGATGCGCTGGTCAGCGCCGATGGCCTGGAAGTAGCCCGACCGGGACTCTCGGTGAGCATGGGCAATCCGCATACAGTGGTCGCTTTGGCGGAGCTTAGCGAGCTCGCCGCAACGCAGCTTTTCAAGGCCCCGGTGGTTGACCCCAAGCCGGCCAACGGGACCAACGTCGAATTCGTGGTTCCGGCAGAGCCGCTGGTTCACGATGGCTTCGGCACCATCACCATGAGGGTGCACGAGCGTGGTGTGGGCGAAACCCAGTCATGCGGCACCGGAGCGTGCGCGGCCGCCGTCGCCATCCGTCACTGGGCCGGGAACACGGCACCGAACGCTTGGCACGTCAATGTGCCGGGCGGCGTGGTTGACGTGAAGTTCTTCCCGGGCGGGGACGGCCGCGAGCGCGTCGAGCTCAGCGGCCCCGCGGTTATTGTGGCTAGCGGGACGCTCGCCTGACCCTGAGGATCCTAAAGGACTTGGACGTGCTTTCCCGGGACACCGCAAAGGAATCGTCCAGTTCGCCGGCCAGCCAGCGCTGCAGGGAATCCGAGCCAAGGTTCTTTTGAACCACGAGCCACGCGTTGCCGCCCGGCGCCAACCGCGGAAGCCAGGTCAGCAGGAGCCGGTGCAGTTCATCCTTGCCGATGCGGATCGGCGGGTTGGACCAGATGGTGTCGAATTCGACGTCGGCCGGCACGTCCTCCGGCAGGCTCGCCTTGACGTTCCCGAGGCCAAGCGATGCAGCGTTCTCGTTGGTCAGCGCGATGCAGCGCTCATTGACGTCAACCGCATGCACCTGGGCCGACGGCGACTTCAGGGCCATGGTCAGCGCGATGGGACCCCAACCGCAGCCAATATCCAGCAGGTTCCCCTGCGGCGAAGGATCCGGCACTTCGCCCAGGAGGACAGCGGTTCCTTTGTCGATGCCGTCCGGACTGAAGATGCCTGTGGAGGTCTGCAGATGCCTGGGTGCGCCTGCAAGTTCCACGGTGAGGGGCTTGCGGGTAAACGGTCCGGCCGGTTGGGCGCTGAAATAGTGTGCAGACTCCATAATTTGCCAGATTAGTTGGCGTTGGGCGGCATGGGAAACTGTGGTGCCTGGGCCCAAGCCAGACGTTGCCCCTGCCGTCGCCTCCACCGTGGCCGGGCCAATTTGACACGGCTGATAGTCTTGGAGGCATGTTCTTGATCTTTGAGTAGCCTGCCGAATATCCGGCAGAACAGCCCGCCAATCATCGGCACCGCCCCGCGACGTTCGCCTGCGTACACATGACACGCATGGCCATTCCGCCCGGCGGGTTTCACGGCCCTCGGAAGATCACTTCAACTCCGCTTTCCAGCGCTCCAGTGTCGCCTTTCCGGTTCCTCCGGACGGGTGCGGGATGTCCACGCCGGGTAAGCCGGAGTATCAGGCTTTCTTCACACGGACCTGACGGACCCTCCACCGCGGACCACCACAGAGTCGGGCAGCACCCTTATCCGCTGCCATACGAACCAACAGGAGGCCCTTTTTGGCCCAGGCCCGTCAGCCCAGCGCGAATACTCACGCGAAAGACACCAATCAGCATTATTCTGGAATTGCCGAACAGTCTAAGGAGACCATGACCACCCAGAAGCACTCCGGATCCGATTCCGACGCCCAGGACATGAGTCCTGAAGAAATCCAGGCCGTCATCGACCGGATTCTGTCCAAGGATGTACCCGCAGGGGCATCCGGGGATACCGACGCCAAAGGCGTCCTTGGCAAGGCCCAGGCAATCTCCGCGCTTGAGGAAGAGCACAGCGTTTACGACGGCGAGCAGGAAGACCTGGCCGAGCGTCGGGCACTGCGCCGAACAGCAGGCCTTTCAACCGAACTCGAAGACGTCACCGAAGTTGAATACCGGCAGTTGCGCCTCGAACGGGTGGTCCTCGCCGGACTGTGGACCGAAGGCACCTTGGCTGACGCCGAGAACTCGCTCCGTGAGCTGGCTGCGCTGGCAGAGACGGCAGGTTCGGAAGTCCTCGACGGAATCGTCCAACGCCGCACCAAGCCGGACCCCGGGACGTTTCTCGGCTCCGGAAAAGCCCAGGAACTGAAAGCTATTGTGGCGGCAACGGGCGCGGACACCGTTGTGGTGGACACCGAGCTCTCCCCATCACAGCGCCGAGGCCTTGAAGACATCGTGAAGGTCAAAGTAGTGGACCGCACGACGCTGATCCTGGATATCTTCGCCCAGCACGCCAAGAGCCGTGAAGGCAAGGCACAGGTGGAGCTTGCCCAGCTGGAATACCTGCTCCCGCGGCTTCGTGGCTGGGGCGAATCGATGTCCCGCCAGGCCGGTGGCCAGGTGGGTGGCGCCGGGGCCGGTATGGGCTCCCGTGGCCCCGGTGAAACCAAGATCGAACTTGATCGCCGCCGGATCCGGACCCGCATGGCGAAGTTGCGGCGGGAAATCGCCGCGATGAAGCCGGCGCGCGAGACCAAGCGCGCCAACCGCCGTCGTAATTCCGTGCCGTCGGTAGCAATTGCCGGCTACACGAACGCCGGCAAGTCCTCGCTGCTCAACCGCCTGACAGACGCCGGCGTCCTGGTGGAGAACGCACTGTTCGCCACGCTTGACCCCACTGTGCGGAAGGCGCAGACCCCGGACGGCATCGGGTACACCTTGGCGGACACCGTTGGGTTCGTCCGTTCCCTCCCGACGCAGTTGGTGGAAGCGTTCCGTTCCACGCTGGAAGAAGTGGCGGACGCGGACCTGATCCTGCACGTCGTCGACGCATCGCACCCGGACCCTGAAGGCCAGATCGCTGCAGTCCGGGCCGTCTTCAGCGAGGTTGATGCCCGCAAGGTTCCGGAAATCATTGTCCTTAACAAGGTGGACGTGGCGGATCCGTTCGTAGTGGAGCGCCTGAAGCAGAAGGAGCCACGCCACGCGGTTGTCTCCACCCGCACGGGGCAGGGGATCCAGGAGCTCCTGGAAACCATCAGCCAGGCCATTCCGCGCCCGGGAGTCCGGTTGGAGCTGCTCATCCCGTATGAGCGCGGCGAACTGATCAACAGGCTGCACAGCCCCGATGCCGATATCCTCAGCATCGAACACGAGGAAAGCGGTACGCGGGTGGTGGCGATGGTCCACGAAGGCTTGGCCGCCGAGTTGGAGTCATTCGTCACCAATGGTTGAGCAGGTGGCGGCGGAGACCGCTGAATCGGCAGGGGAGAGGTTTACCCTCGAACTGCTGGAGAAGGCTGTTGCCGGTTTGGGTGGCCAGAGCCGCCCCGGGCAGCAGGAAATGGCAAAGCATGTGACCCGGGCCATCGAGTCCGGCGAACATCTGCTGGTCCAGGCAGGGACGGGCACAGGTAAGTCGCTGGCCTACCTGATCCCGTTGATTGCCCATTCCATGGACAGCAACAAGCCGACGCTGGTTTCCACCGCCACTTTGGCACTCCAGACCCAGATCGTGGGCAGGGATCTGCCCCGCCTGCTGGAGACCATCACTCCCGCCTTGGAGCGCCCGGTCAACGTGGCGCTCGTCAAAGGACGGGCGAACTACGTTTGCCTGCAGAAGCTCGAAGGAGGCTTCCCCAGCGAGGAACCCTCCGAGGGGCAGCTTTTCTCGCTCGGAGAGGACACCAGCGTGCCGCACTTTGCGGCCTCGGTGGGCGGGGCGTCGTCGCAGTTGGGCAAGGAAGTCCTTCGGCTGCGGGAGTGGGCCGGCAAGACGGCCACAGGCGACCGGGATGAGCTCATGCCCGGCGTTACGGACAGGGCGTGGAGACAGGTTTCGGTCACGTCCATGGAATGCCTGGGGGCGCAGAAGTGTCCCCTCGCCGAGGAGTGCTTCAGCGAGTTGGCACGGGCCAAGGCCGCGGAAGCGGACGTCGTGGTCACCAACCACGCGATGCTTGCCGTCAGTGCTTTCGAGGGCCTGGCCGTGCTGCCCGAGTATGACGTCGTGGTGGTCGATGAGGCCCATGAACTGCAGGACCGGGTTACCGGAGCGGTATCCGGGCAGCTATCGGTGGCCATGGTCCACGCCGCTGCGTCCAGTGCCCGCAAGCACACAGCCATTACCGTCGACGCCTTGAATGCCGCTGCGGATCGCCTGGATCTGGCGCTGGTGGGGGTTCCCAGCGGCTTGCAGCCGAACGGCTTGAACGACGAGCTGCTCGACTGCCTCGACCAGCTGCGGGACGCCACGCGCGCCGCGCTGTCCGATTCCAAAACGGACTCCTCCAACGCCGTCGACGGCGGACGGCAGCTTGCGCGGTCGCGCCTGATGCTCATCCTGGAACTCTGCGAGAGGCTGCTCACGGCGAAGGAAAACCGGGAGGTGGTCTGGTTCTCCAGGAACGCTGCTTTCGATCCGCAGCAGGGCTACTCCCAGCCCGATGACTCCGCACCTGCGCTCATCAACGTCGCACCGCTGAGCGTCGCAGGGCGTCTCCGTGAAGGACTGTTTGCCGATCACATAGTCGTGTTGACCTCCGCTACGCTTGCCATCGGTTCGGCCTTCGAACCGGCCGCCGGCGGATTGGGACTGGTGGGGGACGGCGCGCCCAGCTGGACGGGGCTGGACGTCGGGTCCCCCTTCGACTACCCCAAGCAGGGTGTTTTGTATGTCGCCCAGCACTTGCCGAAGCCGGGCAGGGGCACGTCGCCGGAAGCCCTGGACGAACTCGAAGACCTCATTCGGGCATCCGGTGGGGGAGCGCTGTGCCTTTTCTCCTCGCGGCGCGCGGCGGAAGAGGCGGCTGATGCCATGCGGTCGCGTTTGGACGTGGACATCCTGTGCCAGGGCGAATCCACCATGGCGGCGCTTGTGAAGCAATTCTCCGATGAACCGGACACCTGTCTCTTCGGCACGATGTCCCTGTGGCAGGGGGTGGATGTTCCGGGTGGTTCCTGCCGCCTCGTTGTCATCGACCGCATCCCCTTCCCGCGGCCGGACGATCCGCTCATGACCGCACGCTCCCGGGCGGTGGCACAGTCCGGTGGTAACGGATTCATGGCGGTCTCAGCAACGCATGCGGCCATTCGGTTGGCGCAGGGCGCCGGGCGCCTCATCCGGTCGACAGGGGACAAAGGCGTGGTTGCCGTTCTCGACTCCCGGCTCTCCACGGAAAGGTACGGCGGCTTCCTGCGTGCCGCACTCCCGCCATTCTGGACGACGACGGACCGCAAGGTAGTGCAGGGAGCTTTGGGGCGGTTGGCGAAGCAGGACCCTTAGAGGGAGCGCAGCACCGAAACGACCTTGCCCATGATGGTGGCCTGATCGCCGAGGATGGGTTCGTACTGCGTGTTTTGGGGGAGCAGCCAGGTGTGCCCGTCGCGCTGGCGGAAGGTCTTAACGGTCGCTTCGTCATCAAGCAGGGCGGCCACGATGTCGCCGTTGACGGCGTCGTTCTGACGGCGGACCACCACCCAGTCGCCGTCGCAGATCGCGGCATCGATCATCGAGTCACCCGCGACTTTGAGCATGAACAGTTCGCCGTGGCCAACCAATTGCCGGGGGAGCGGGACGACGTCCTCCACGGATTGATCGGCGAGGATCGGGCCGCCGGCCGCGATCCGTCCTACCAAGGGCACCATGGCGGTGTCACTGGCAGTCGCCAGCGAGGTGACATCCAAACCGCCGCTGCTGAGCAGTGTGCCGGGAGCCTCCACCCCGGGAATGCCGGCGCCGCTGTCCAACGTCAGGGGCATGAGGACCTCCATGGCACGCGGACGCCTGGGATCACGGCGGAGGTAACCAAGCTTCTCAAGCTGGGATAGCTGATGGGTAACACTGGAGAGGCTGGCGAGGCCTACGGTATCCCCGATCTCGCGCATGCTGGGTGGATACCCGTTGTCATTGACCGACCGCTGGATGGTCTCGAGGATTTTCTTCTGCCGGACGGTGGGGCTCTTGGGGGCTTTGGGGGCCTGTTGGCTGCGCAGGGATGCCCTGCCTCCTGTGGCTTTTGCTGCCATGTTCGCCAATGCCCTTCCGTTCCGCCCGGGCCTGGTCCATTGATGCCCGAAGATGCCGGGCCCAAAAATGTCAGACCCTCCTGATGCACTGAATCTGTGCCTGTTTCTTCACTCAAACGTAGGTCAGGCACGGGCGTTTATCAAACATTTGTTCTAGCGAGTCTCGACACCATTCGTTGATAAGTGCTAAAAATGTCATAGCAAGGTTCGAATATGTGTTCTATAAACCGTTGCCGATGTTCGAAGGATGTTCGAACGCCGGGGCGGGTGCACACAGAGAATTGGCAAGTCTGTGCGGTTCACCGCCGGCGCAGGCAATCCTTCAGGAGGGCTCAGGCTCATGTCCGCTGTTACGTTCCACGATTTCCGCTCCATCCCCGCCCCCGCGCGCATTAAGCTGACGCGGCGCGGCAGGATGGTCTTCTTCGGCATTCCCGCAATGCTCCTGGTTGCCGCGCTCCTCAGCCTGGCGGGCTTCCTCAACTCGCCGGCAAAGGCATCGGACAGCCAGGCGCAGCTTCAGCCTCCTGTCGCAGTGAGTGTGACGGTTCAGCCGGGTCAGTCCCTCTGGGGAATCGCGGGAGCTGCTGCGCCCCAACGGGACCCCCGCGACGTGATTGCGGAAATCATCGAGCTCAATGATCTCCGCGGAGGCCGGATCCAGCCCGGCCAGCAGCTGTTCGTCCCTGCCGGCTAGCCCACCGGAAAGGTTTCCAAGGACCGGGCTCGGTGTCACAGTTACAGGGCACTTCGGCCGGACCCTTAAACTGTTGTAGTGACTGACCAGCTTGAGCGACTCGACCGACTTCCCCTCCGGACCAACCTGCGTGGACTGAGCCCCTATGGCGCTCCGCAGCTTGATGTCCCGATTTTGCTCAACGTGAACGAAAACACCCATGGTGTTCCTGCCGATGTTCAGGCGGCCATCACCGAAGCCGTCGCGGCGGCGGCCACCGGGCTGAATCGCTACCCGGACCGTGAATTCACCGAACTCCGGGAAGCGCTGGCAGAGTACCTCGGCCATGGACTTACTCCCGGTAACATCTGGGCGGCCAACGGCTCAAACGAAGTTTTGCAGCAAATACTCCAGGCCTTCGGGGGCCCGGGCCGTAAAGCGTTGGGCTTCCCGCCCACGTATTCCATGTATCCGTTGCTTGCCAGCGGAACCGATACTGAATACGTCCGCGGTGTCCGGGCGGATGACTACGGTCTGGATGCAGCCTCAGCGGCCAGGCAGGTCGCCGAAACCGGCGCCAACATCGTCTTCCTTTGCTCCCCGAACAACCCGACGGGTACCGGCCTTGGACTGGACGTCGTGGAGGCTGTCTATGAAGCGGGTGAATCCAGCCAGGCAATCGTGATCGTGGACGAGGCTTATCACGAGTTCGCCCACGACAACACCCCGAGCGCCTTGACCCTGTTGCCCGGGAGGGAGCGCTTGATCGTCTCCCGGACCATGAGCAAGGCTTTCGCTCTTGCCGGAGCCCGGTTGGGTTACATGGCGGCTGCTCCCGAGGTGACCGATGCGATCAGGCTTGTCCGCTTGCCCTACCACCTCTCTGCCGTCACGCAGGCTACGGCCCTCGCCGCTCTGCGTCACCGTGAAGCCCTGATGGCCGACGTCGAGGATATTAAGGTGCAGCGGGACCGGATCGTCACAGAGCTCCTTCGAATGGGCCTCAAGCCCGCGGCGTCGGACTCCAACTACGTGTTCTTCGGCGGCTTGGAGAACCCGCACGAGGTATGGCAGGGCTTGCTTGATGCCGGCGTGCTGATCCGGGACGTCGGTATCCCCGGCCACCTGCGCGTCACGGCCGGGACCGAGGCGGAAACCACGGCCTTCCTGGAAGCGCTGGAGTCCTTTCTGGAATCCAAGTAGTCCCTGGCCCAACTAGACTTGTCCATAGATCCACCCCTCTGTTTGAAGGACGTTCCCCCCATGAGCGAAACCGGTTCAACGCCGTCCGCTGCCCGTACCGCGCGCATGGAGCGCACCACCAGCGAATCCTCCGTGCTGGTGGAGATCAACCTCGACGGCTCCGGCGTCTCCGATATCAGCACGTCGGTGCCGTTCTACGACCACATGCTGACGGCGTTGTGCAAGCACTCGCTCATCGACATGACCGTGAAGGCTACGGGCGATACCCACATCGATGCCCACCACACGGTGGAAGACGTGGCCATCACTTTCGGAGAGGTCCTGCGCACGGCCTTGGGCAACAAGGCCGGAATCCGTCGTTTCGGCGAAGCCACCGTTCCCCTCGATGAAGCGCTGGCGCACGCGGTCGTGGATGTATCCGGCAGGCCCTACCTCGTCCACGGCGGCGAACCGGCAGGGCAGGAATACCACTTGATCGGCGGACACTTCACTGGATCCCTGACACGTCACGTCTTCGAGGCAATCACTCTCCACGCCGGCATCTGCCTCCACATGAGCGTCCTGGCCGGTCGGGATCCCCACCACATCGTGGAGGCCCAGTTCAAGGCCTTCGCCCGCGCGCTGCGTGCCGCTGTTGAGTCCGATCCGCGCGTGGAGGGCATACCCTCCACGAAGGGAGCACTATGAGCAACCAGATCCTCAAGGACGGAGCCGTAGCCGATGCATCGGCTACGGCCAAGCCGGAGTCTCCCGAGGGCAAGCCGACAGTTACCGTACTGGACTACGGTTCCGGCAACGTGCGCTCGGCCGTGCGTGCACTCGAACGCGCCGGAGCGCATGTGATCCTCAGCTCCAAGCCGGAAGATGTCCTTAATGCCGACGGTCTGGTGGTCCCCGGTGTGGGTGCCTTCGAAACCGTCATGAAGGAATTGAAAGCCGTTGACGGTATCCGCATGATCGGCCGTCGTGTGGCCGGCGGACGTCCCGTGCTGGGCATTTGCGTTGGCCTCCAGGTCCTGTTCGAGGCAGGAGTGGAGCACGGCACCGAATCCGAAGGCATGGGCGAGTGGCCGGGCAAAGTAGAACTCCTCCCGGCCCCGGTTGTTCCCCACATGGGATGGAACACTGTGGACGTGCCGGAGGGGTCCAGGCTTTTTGACGGCGTGGAAGGCGAACGTTTCTACTTCGTCCATTCCTACGGCGTCCAGGAATGGAACTTCGACGTCGTCCAGCCGCGGATGGCACCACCGAAGGTGACGTGGGCCGAACACGGTGCCCGCTTCATTGCCGCCGTGGAGAACGGGCCGCTGTGCGCTACGCAGTTCCACCCTGAGAAGTCCGGTGACGCCGGGGCACGGTTGCTGCGCAACTGGGTGGACGGCCTGAGGAAGCCACAGGCCGAAAGCACCGCGCCCGCGGGCAGCGACGGATCCGAAGGCGCCGCCTGAATGTGGTCCGTAGTCCTCATGGGCCTGGCCGGGCTTCTGGTGGGTGGCGGCATTTCCTTCCACCAACAGAAGAAGCCCCGCTGGGTTTCCATATCTTTCTACGTGCTGGCCGGGATGTCCCTGCTCGCTGCGTATCTCCTGACGCTCCCCGGTAAATAAGCCGCGCTCCCACCAACATCAAGGACACTCATGACTTCCTCCGCCCAGCCTGTACTGGAACTCCTGCCCGCCGTCGACATCGTCGACGGCCAGGCGGTCCGCCTCCTCCAAGGCGAAGCAGGATCCGAAACCAGTTACGGAACGCCGCTGGAAGCTGCCCTGAACTGGCAGGAAGCCGGCGCCGAATGGGTTCACATGGTGGACCTGGATGCCGCGTTCGGCCGCGGGAACAACGCCGACCTCATCAGCGAGGTTGTCTCGCAGTTGACGGTCAAGGTGGAACTGTCCGGCGGCCTGCGTGACGACGACTCGCTGGAACGGGCACTCGGCCTCGGTGTGGCCCGGGTCAACCTCGGCACGGCCGCCCTTGAGAACCCGGAGTGGACCCGCCGCGCCATTGAGCGTTTCGGCGACAAGATCGCCGTCGGACTCGATGTCCGCGGAACCACCCTTGCAGGACGCGGCTGGACCAAAGAGGGCGGCGACCTCTGGGAGGTGCTGGGCCGGCTGGAAGATGCCGGCTGCGCGCGCTACGTGGTGACTGATGTGACCAAGGACGGCACCTTGCAGGGCCCCAACGTTGACCTTCTGCGCCAGATGGTGGAAAAGACCGGCAAACCGGTGGTTGCCTCGGGCGGCATTTCTAGCTTGGAGGACCTCCGGGTCCTCCGTGAATTGGTCCCGCTCGGCGTTGAGGGCGCGATCGTGGGTAAGGCTCTGTACGCCGGCGCCTTCACCCTGCCCGAAGCCCTGGATGTTGCCGGGCGCCGCTGATGCCGGACAACCAAGCACCCCGACGCGAACTGCCGGGCCACATCGCCGCGGCACTGGCAGGTGCCGGGGGAGCGACTGATTCCGCAGGGCGACCGTGGGCCGGGCGCAGCCTGAGCGGGGACGCCGCGAGAATCCACAACTTCGAGGATGACGACGGATCCGCCGACGCCGGCTATCTTGCCGCTCTCCGGTCCCTTCTTGACGGTTCGGGCAGCGAGGCCGCCGTCGTTGCATCCCTCGCGACCGCGAGGGTCTTCGTTCCGGTGGTCGCCACGCTCGCCGAGGAAGCTGAAGGGGTGGATGGCCTCCACGCCGACAAGCAGGCCGACATGGCGTTGGTAACCCTCAAAGCACCGGACGGGCGAACGGCAATGCCCGTGTTCACCTCGTCGGCCGCGCTCGAGAAGTGGCACGCGGGGGCACGGCCGGTAGCCGTCTACGCTGCCCGTGCTGCCCTTTCCGCAGTTTCCGAGGACGCCCAGTTGCTGGTCCTGGATCCCGGGTCGGAGTTCACGTTCGTGGTCCGCCGTCCGGCCGTGTGGGCGTTGGCACAGCAGCGGGACTGGACGCCGTCGTACCAGGATGATCAACTGGAGTCGGCTCTCGCTTCTTCTGCGGCGGCTTTCCCGGCTGTCCGGGGCTTGGAGACCCGGCCCGGTGCCGGGGTCGCCTCATTCACGGCGGACGGACGCCAGGTTGCCGGCGGCGGTGCCGGCCCCGAACTTCGCGTCGTGCTGTACCTCGAGGACGGACTTGACGCAGCGGCCGTGCAGTCCTTGGTGGCCGGATTGAACGAAGCGTGGGCCAACCTGGAGTCATTCGCCGAAGGCGTCGATTCCATCGAAGTCAAACTGCAGCGCGCGGCGCAGAAGCCCGGGCTGCACTAACGGCACTACCCGTTCTCCGGGGACTGCCCCGGGGGAACACGAGGAACCAAGCTGTGAACTTTGCTCTCTACAAAGAGATGCTGGCCAACCGCCCTGTGCGGAGGCTCCTGCTGGTAGGGATGATTGCCCGCATCCCGCACTCGGCAGCAGGCGTGCTGTTGACGCTTCACATCGTCCTCACGTTGGGCCAGGGCTACGCGGCTGCGGGCGCTGCCGCGGCGATCATGACCATCGGCATCGCCCTGGGTGCACCGTGGCGTGGACGCCGCGTGGACATGGTGGGCCTTCGCAAAGCCCTGATCCCTTCGATCGTTTCCGAAGCTGTCATCTGGTCGCTGGTGCCGCACGTGTCCTACGCCTGGCTGTTGCCCCTGGTGTTTGTCGGAGGCCTTTTCACTTTGCCGATCTTCAGTGTGGTTCGGCAGTCGCTGGGCGTCATGGTGGACGGCGAACAGCGCAGGGGAGCGTTCGCCCTGGATTCCATCGCCACGGAATTGGTGTTCATGATTGGCCCCGCGGTGGGTGCCGTCATCGCCACCAGCGGCTTTTCGGCCCTGGGCCTGACCGCGGTAGGCCTGTCCGTCTCAGCCGCGGGACTGTTCCTGATCTGGTTCAACCCGCCCACCCGCAGCGACACGGCATGTAGTCCTGAGGAGTCGGCGGAGCGTGCGGCTGATGAGCTTTCCGCGGCCGAGGCGGCAATGGTTGCTTCGGCGCCCGGCCACGTCCAGGAGGCTGCATCGGAGATGGCCCCCGCGGTGTCCCGAACCGCTGGACTTCGGAGCCGGGTTGCGCGGAACTTCGCGTGGTTCACAGTTTCCGTGGCGGCACTCTTCGCCGTAGCTGCCGGCGCCGGGATGGTCCTGAGTGGTTCGGATGTCAGCATCGTCGGCCTTTTGGAACGCGGCGGCCACGAGAACCAGATCGGCATTGTCTTCTTCTTCTGGTGCGCGGCCTCCGTTGTTGGCGGGCTGGTGTACGGCGCCATGAACCGCCCCATTCCGCCCATGCTCCTGCTGCTGGGGATGGCGGCGTTGACCATTCCCATGGGCTTCGCCACGGACACGTGGTCGCTGGCACTCCTGGCTATCCTGCCGGGTCTGCTGTGTGCTCCGGTGTTGTCTGCGTCATCGGAAAAGGTGGCCGACCTCGTGGACGAGGAGCGGCGCGGCGAGGCCATGGGCTGGTACGGCTCCGCACTGACCGGTGGTGTTGCCTTGGGCGCGCCAATGGCGGGTATCTTCATTGACACTGTCGGCCCAGGGGGTGGTTTCGCCGCCGTCGGAATCGGCGGTGTTGTGCTCTGCCTGACCGGCCTGCTGCTCCTGTCCCTGCGGCGGCGCGCCGCCCGCGTTCCGCGTTGAGCGGCTGCCGGAAGGACGCTTCCGAAGGTTCAGCGTTTCCCGATCACAGCGCGGTCGGGTTAACGACGACGGCGACTCCACCTTGCGAGGTGGGGTCGCCGTCGTCGTGATCAACCTTGTGATGGAGTCAGTTCACCGGTCCGGTGAACTTTTCGCCCGGGCCCTTGCCCGGGGCATCGGGGATGAGGGAAGCCTCACGGAAGGCCAATTGAAGGGAACGCAGGCCGTCACGCAACGGTCCGGCATGCTGGGATCCGATCTCGGGAGCGGCCGCGGTCACGAGCCCGGCAAGGGCGGTGATGAGCTTACGTGCTTCATCGAGGTCCTTGAGGTCTTCGGCATGTGGATCATCGGCCAGGCCCACCTTCACGGCGGCTGCGCTCATGAGGTGTACCGCGCCTGTGGTGATGACCTCCACCGCGGGGACCTCGGCGATGTCTCGGATCTGCTGGGAAACACCGGCGGCGGCGTCGCTGCCGAAGGAGTTCCGGGAATTGCTGTCTTCAGTGCTCATACTGGTAAGCTTGTCACAGACCGACTGGAAGTCGTTATTCAGCATGAGTCCTCCCGCCGCGTGAATGTGCGCTTGGCGGGTTATTTCTGTAGAATTGATTTTCAGTTTGCAAGCGGAGTTCTCTCCCACCCGCGTCAGCCGTTTTCCTTCGGGAACCAGAGGTTGCCGGGTACCTGGTCGGACATTTCCGGGCGATGCCCTGAAATGCGTAGCCCCCCTTACGTGGGGACTGCTCCCGATCTTCGAGGCCTTCGATTGCACCGGCAATTGGAGGCCTTCTCTTTTTGCCGGCGAACTCACCACAACCACAGGAGCTTTAACATTAGCGAGCCAAGAATCAATGAGCGTATCCGCGTCCCCGAGGTGCGGCTGGTCGGCCCTGCCGGCGAACAGGTAGGAATTGTCCGTATCGAGGACGCCCTGCGTCTGGCTGCGGAGTCCGATCTCGATCTCGTTGAAGTTGCCCCGCAGGCTAAGCCCCCTGTTTGCAAGTTGATGGACTTCGGCAAGTACAAGTACGAGGCCGCAGTCAAGGCGCGCGAGGCCCGCAAGAACCAGACCAACACGGTTCTCAAGGAAATCCGTTTCCGCCTGAAGATCGACAAGCACGACTACGAAACCAAGCGTGGGCACGCCCTCCGCTTCCTCGGTGCCGGAGACAAGGTCAAGGCCATGATCCAGTTCCGTGGCCGCGAGCAGCAGCGTCCCGAGATGGGCATCCGCCTCCTGCAGCGCTTCGCTGAAGACGTTGCCGAGGTCGGCGTTGTGGAGTCCAGCCCGCGCATCGATGGCCGCAACATGGTCATGGTGATTGGTCCGCTGAAGAACAAGGCCGAAGCCAAGGCAGAAGCGCGGCGCGCTGCCCAGCGTGCCGAGGCCAAGGCCCAGAACGAAGCCAAGGCGGCTGCCCGCGTGGATACCTCCGGCGGCCAGGCTCCGATGACCCAGTCCCTCGGAGACCTTCTGCCCGAAGGCCTCCGGTCGGCCGGCGAAGAGCCGGTGCAGGAAACCGAAGCTCCGGTAGTTGAGGCTCCGGCAGTTGAGGAAGCCGCCCCGGCTGTGGCCGAGGAAGCTCCCGCAGCTGAAGCCCCGGTCGAGGAAGCCCCTGCGGTAGAAGCACCTGCAGTGGAAGCCCCGGTTGAGGAAGCCGCCCCGGCTGTGACCGAGGAAGCTCCCGCAGCTGAGGCCCCGGCCCAGGAAGCACCCAAGCCGGCTGTTCCGGCGGCGCCGAAGCCTGCCGTTCCGGCAGCGCCGAAGCCGATGGCCAAGCCTGCAGCTCCGAAGCCGGCAGCACGCCCGGCGGCTCCCAAGGCCACGCCGAAGCCTGCATCACGCAAGACCAACTAGTTCGACGCCCTGGGAGCTTTGCTTCCAAGGGCAAGCAACCAGCACGCCGGCCCTCGTAGGCCGGCTGCACGAAAGAACTGCGGATACTGTCCGCGGAGACGTAAGGAGATCGGTTCCCATGCCGAAGATGAAGACCCACAGCGGTGCTAAGAAGCGCTTCAAGCTGACCGGTACCGGCAAGCTGAAGCGCCAGCAGGCCAACCGCCGCCACTACCTTGAGCACAAGGCTTCCACGCTGACCCGTCGCCTTGCCGGCGACAAGATCGTCTTCAAGGGCGATGCCAAGGTCATCAAAAAGATGCTCGGCGTCTAAGTTCCAAGTTCTTCGGCGACTGCCAACCGGCAGTTGCCAACTACACCAAAAGCCTTCTCAGGCCCGCCGGGATTTCCGGTAGTAGCAGCTTGGGATAAAGATTTCTGAAGGAGTACGCACGTGGCACGTGTGAAGCGGGCGGTCAACGCCCACAAGAAGCGCCGGGTTGTCCTCGAACGCGCCAAGGGTTACCGCGGTCAGCGTTCGCGCCTTTACCGTAAGGCAAAAGAGCAGCTGCTGCACTCGTTTGTTTACAGCTATGGCGACCGCCGCAAGCGCAAGGGTGACTTCCGTCGCCTCTGGATCCAGCGCATCAACGCTGCATCCCGCGCCAACGGCCTCACCTACAACCGCCTGATCCAGGGCCTCAAGGCCGCTGAGGTTGAGGTTGACCGCCGCATGCTGGCAGAACTTGCCGTCTCCGATGCCAACGCTTTCACCGCTCTGGTGAACGTTGCCAAGGCTGCACTGCCGTCCGATACCTCCGCTCCGGCCGCCAAGGCTGAAGTTGCTGCTCCCAAGGCAGCCAAGGTTGCTCCGGCCGCCGCTACCGCTACGGCTGTCAAGGCTGTTGTTTCCGAGAAGCCGGCCATCGACGGCGCTGTTGCTGCCGTTGACGGCGAAGGTGCTCCGGAAGGCTACGCCATCAAGGGCAACGCCGAGTCCAAGAAGTACCACGTTCCGGGTTCCACCTGGTACGAGAACACCGCTGCAGAGTACTGGTTCTCCACCGTTGAAGCTGCAAAGGCTGCAGGCTTTGAGCCTGCCGGTGGCGAAGCACGCCAGCAGATCAAGAACTAGTCGCAACTGCCACTAAAGTTCTTTATATGAACGAAACCGGGCGCCCGCAAGATTTTCCGATGACCAACCCCCGAGCCGATCGGGTGAAGGACGTTGCGAAGCTTGCCGGGCGCCCGGCGCGTTTAAAGCGCAAGAGATTCCTCGCAGAGGGGCCCCAGGCCGTACGGGAGGCTCTGACCCTGCACCGTGAGCGGCTCGCCTCAGGGGGCGACGCCGTCGTCCATGAGGTCTTTGCCAGCGAAGCGTGCCTGGACCGGCTGCCAGAACTTGCCGATCTTGCCAAAGGCACCCTGCTTCGCCTCGCGAGCGATGAGGTCCTGTCCGCCATGACGGACACCGTAAACCCCCAGGGGATCGTTGCGGTGTGCAGCTTCGTGGACGTGCCCCTCGAGGAAGTGCTCGACGCCGGCCCACGCCTCCTCGCCGTGATGTGCCAGGTGCGGGACCCCGGCAATGCCGGCACAGTACTGCGCGCAGCAGACGCTGCGGGGGCCGACGCGGTGATCCTCACGGGATCAAGCGTGGACATCTACAATCCCAAGGCCGTCCGGTCCACCGCGGGGTCTTTGTTCCACCTCCCGGTGGTGCTTGGCGCTGACGTGGAGCAATTGGTGGCCTTGTGCAAGGCCCGGGGGATCGGCATCCTGGCCGCTGATGGATACGGCACCGTCAACCTGGACAAGCTGCAGGATGAGAACGCAGCCCGTCGCCTGGGCAACACCGACGTAGCATCCGACTACGCCTTGGAAGCCCCCACCGCCTGGCTCTTCGGGAATGAGGCACAGGGACTGTCCGACGCCGAGCTGGCCTTGGCTGACCACAGGGTTGCTGTGCCTGTCTACGGGGCGGCAGAGAGCTTGAACCTGGGTACTGCAGCTACCGTCTGCCTCTACGCCAGCGCCCGCTCCCAGCAAGGTGCCGGCGTTCGGAGGCCCTAAGGCTCAGGCCAGGGGCTTCCTGCGTTCCACGAGCCCGCTGATCACGGCTACGCCCAGGCCGAGAACGGCGAGCACTGCACCGACCAGCGCCGGTGCCACGTAGCCCCATCCCCAGGCAATGACTGTGCCGCCCAGGAAAGCCCCCAGGGCGTTGGCGATGTTGAGCGCGGAATGGTTCAAAGAGGACGCCAGGGAAGCCGCGCCGGGGGCGGCGTCGAGGAGCCGCGTCTGCAGGGCGGGAGTCAGCATGGAGCCGATGCCACCGACGACGAAGGCCATGAGGAACGCGGACCAGGCCCAGTTGGCCGCAATCGCGTAGACCACCAAGGCAACAGCAATGCCCGGCATTACAAAGTAGATGGTGCCCATGACGGAACGGTCGGCGATGCGTCCGCCGATGATGTTGCCCACCACCATGCCCACGCCATACAGGGCGACGACTGCGGGTATGAAGTTCTCCGGTATGCCTGCGACGCTGGTCATGGTGTGGGCGATATAGGTGTAGACGGCAAAGAACCCGCCGAAACCGATGATGCCGATCAGCAGTGCCAGCCAGACTTGCAGCCGCTTGAGGGCGCCGAGTTCGCGGCGGATGCTCGCCTCCGGATGGACGGGTTCGAAGGGCACGAATTTCCAAACCATCGCCACCGTGCCGAGGCCGATGGCGCCCACGATGACGAACAGCAGCCGCCACCCGAACGTCTGACCAACCCACGTGGCCAGCGGGACGCCGATGACGTTGGAGACGGTCAGCCCGGCCATGACCATGGAAATCGCCCAGCCGCGCTTGGTGGGCGCCACGAGGCTCGCGGCAATCACGGCAGCGACGCCGAAGAAGGCGCCGTGGGGCAGGCCCGAGGCGAAGCGGGACACCAGCATGAGCCCGTAGTCGGGAGCGATGAAGGATGTCAGGTTGGCCACCGACAGGAACAGCATGAGACCCAGGGCCAGGTGCTTCCTTGGCAGTTTGGCGCCGAAAGCTGCAAAGACCGGCGCTCCAACGACCACACCAAGGGCGTAGGCGGAGATCAGGTTGCCGGCCTCCGGGGTGCTGATCCCAAGTCCTTCTTCCACTTCCTTCAGCAGGCCCATCATGGCGAACTCGGTGGTGCCAATGGCGAATCCGCCCATGGCCAGCGACAATATGGCCAGCCCGAGGTGACGCTTGGCGGATCGCTGGACGGGTGGAGACACGGTTGTAGTCATGAGCCTGCTTCTTGAGGTGCCTTGGGGGCCTGGGAGAGTGGAGAAAGTCCAGAGTCAAGCTTAATGCTCCGGAGGGTTTGCAGTCGTGTTATGTGATAATCCCCATGGCCCCGGCCACCCTAGACTGGTGCGGTGACTGTAATGATCAACGTCGTTGGGGCGGCCGTCGTCGACTCCTTGGAAAAACCCTCCAGGCTTTTGGCCGCCCGGCGTACAGCGCCGCCTAAATTCGCCGGGATGTGGGAGTTCCCCGGCGGAAAAGTCGAGGCGGGCGAATCCGCTGAGGCTGCCCTGCATCGCGAACTAGGCGAGGAACTGGGCATCACAGTGCGTCTTGGCCGTGAAGTGGAATCCGGCAGTCCATCCGGCTGGCCACTGAACGAGCATGCGGTGATGAGGGTCTGGTTCGCGGAAGTGTCAGAGGGGGAGCCGCAACCGCTCGAGGATCATGACGAGCTCCGCTGGGTGCGTCTTGACGGGCACGGGGAGCTCATGGAACTTCCATGGATCCCCGCAGATTTGCCCATTGTGCAGGCCTTGCTGGACCGGGTCGCAGCGGCGGGCTAGCCACGGCGCAGGCGGGGTTGTCTGCAAAAACTGGCGTTCTAGAACAGCGGCTGTTGGTCCGGAGTGTGTGCAGCCTGATGCTCGGCATCAGTGCGGCTGGAAACCGCCGGTTTGGCGTTCCGGTGACTGAATCCGGACGTGCCCTTGAATCCGTACTTCGCCTTGAAGTAATTGATCCGGCCGGACAACCACACCCGGTAGTCTTTCGGGGCGTAAGCGCCTTGACCGTAGAGGCGGCGGTAGCGGCCCACCAGCTCCGGATGGTTGGCGGCGAGCCATTTCAGATACCACTCGCGGGTGCCTGGCTTGAGGTAGAGGGCGCCGGCTGTGACCCCTGTGGCACCGGCAGCCGCCAGTTCCGAAAAAAGCGAGTCGAGTGCTTCATCGGAGTCGGTCAGCCATGGAAGGATCGGCATCGCCATGACGCCGCAGCCCAGGCCGGCGTCGCGCAGCCTTGCTATGAGCTTAAGGCGTGCCCGGGGCGACGGCGTTCCAGGCTCCATCAGTTCGGCGAGGTCCGGGTTGGTCATTGCGAGCGAGATCCCGAGGTCCACGGGAACCTGGGTGGCTGCATGCTTGAGGAGGGGAATGTCCCTTGCCAGGAGGGTGCCCTTGGTCAGAATCGAGAACGGCGTACCGGAGTCGGCCAGGGCACGGATAATTCCCGGCATCAACGCGTACCGGCCCTCGGCACGCTGGTAGGGGTCGGTGTTGGTCCCCAGCGCAACCTGATGCCGCTGCCATGACGGCTTCGCCAACTCCTTGCGCAGCACCTCTGCTGCGTTGATCTTCACCACCACTTGGGAATCAAAGTCCCGGCCGGAGTCGAAATCCAGGTAGGTGTGGGTCTTGCGGGCAAAGCAATAAACGCAGGCGTGGCTGCAGCCACGGTAAGGATTGACGGTCCATTCGAAGGGCATGTTTGAACCGGACGGCACCTTGTTGAGCACTGACTTGGCGGTGACCTCGTGGAAGGTGACTCCGGAGAATTCGGGTGTTGAGATGGAACGCACCAGCCCGGCCAGTGGGAGGAGGGCATCCGTGACCGGGGCAGGGCCTGGAGTTCCGCCTTCACTGTTTCCGGACAAGCCGTCACTGGTAGGTGAAAGTGCTTGTGCGTTCCATCTCATGGGTTCAATTCGAAGGTATGTTCGAATTTAAGTCAAGCGTCCTCAGGAGGATCCCCGGGTTGCTACTGTTGCCCCATGATCCTCCTGACCGGGTTCGAACCCTTTGGCGGCGATTCCGTGAATCCTTCCTGGCCGGCAGTAGAGGGCGCGGCTGCGATGCTGCGCGGCGACGGCCTTGATGTTGAGACTCTGGAGTTGCCGTGCGTGTTCGGTGAATCAGCACGCGTCCTGGAGGAAACCATCGACGCGATCCGCCCCCGGATTGTCGTGGCCGTAGGACTGGCCGGAGGCCGTTCGCGGATGTCCCTTGAACGCGTGGCCATCAACGTCGATGACGCGCGAAAACCTGACAACCAAGGGAACAGGCCCATCGACCAGGACATAGTCCAGGGTGGACCGGCCGCATACTTCACCACCTTGCCCATCAAAGCGGCCCTGCGGAACCTGCAGATTGAGGGCATCAGGGCGGAGGTCTCGCAGACGGCCGGGACCTACGTCTGCAACCACGTGTTCTACTCGCTCATGAAGACGGCGGCAGGGAAGACCGGAATCCGGGCGGGCTTTGTCCATGTGCCCTACCTGCCGGAGCAGGTACCTACCGGAAGCAGCGTCCCCACCATGGCCCTGGATGACATGGTGCGGGGGATTTCCGCGGTTGTCCGCACTGCCCTGCAAACCACGGTTGATGAGCAGTTTGCTGCCGGGGCGATCCACTAAGCCTTAGCCGGCGACCAACTCCCATTCCACCCTGACACTTGCGGACACCGACGATGTGCCGGCTTCCACGGGCAGTGCCTCGGCAGCGTAGGCGCGTACCAGCCCGCCCACCGGGACCGGTGCCCCGGCCGGTGCCTGCTCTGAAACGGAGATGACCCCGCCGAGCTCAGCTCCCGCCAGTCGTGCGTAGCGCTGTGCTTTGGCCAAGGCATCGGACCAGGCAGCTTCCTGCGCTGAAGCGATCAGGCCTGACGCATCGGCGAAGCCCTGTTCAAGGCCGTTGATCCTGATGGCGTCGCCGCCTGCGGCAACCGCAGAAGCGATGACGGCGGGAGCGCTTGATGGTGAGCGAAGGCCCACGTGCAGGGTCGCCGTGGCTACGTAGCCCGTCACCTTCTGTCCCTGGCCTTCGGCCCACACCGAATCCGCGCGAAGATTGAGTCCGCTCGTGCGCACATCGGCCTCCAGTACCCCCTCGGACCGCAATGCTGCGGCAACAGCGGTGGCGGCAGCTCCGGCGTCGGAATAGGCCCTTTCTGCCGTGTCACGGCGGGCCTCGACACCGAGCGTCAATGTCACGGTGTCCGGAGTTGCCGAAGCACTTCCCGTTCCCGTTACCGTCATGGTGCGTTTCATGCTGCCTCAATTCCTTCTCCGGCATGCCGGTTTTGGCCAGGAGGGCTGATGTAGCCGCCGGCCTCAAGTCCGGCCTGGCGTTCGAAGATATTGGCCAGGCCCGGGTTGCCCGTACGCAGTACGGACCAGCAGGCAGCCGCCCCGTAGAAGACCAGGAAGGGCAGGCCCAGGCAGTAGGCGTACTGGGTGCTGTGACGTTCCTCGTGGCCAAGCAACACTTCGTTGCGGCCGGCTACGTCGCGACCAGCCCTGTAGAGAACGACGTTCCCCATGGTGAAAGCCCCCGCCTTGGGAAGCTTCCATCCATAGTCGGAAGCGATGATCAGTCCGCGTGGACCGGGACGCCGCGGCGACTTGGACGCGACCGCTACCATCAGGCCCAGCGGCGTGCTGAGATTGACGACGTTCGCGATCTGGCGCAGGCGCTGCCCGGGAGTCATGAAGCCATGCTAACCCCGGGCCTTGCCCGGCAGCAGGGCAAAGACCGGCAAGGCGGAGCGGTTCAACTAGACTGGAAGGCGGTGTTCGCCACGCGGCGTCCACCACCGTTTGTCCTGCAGCCGCCACGCCGGCCGCTTCCGACTCGTAGCTAAGAACAGTAGATGACTGACACTTTGCCAGGCGCCGCCGTCCCGAACCCTCTGGACGAAGCCGCCATCACCGCTGCCGTTGAGGACGCCCTAGCAGCCATTGCCGGCGCAACCTCCCTCGAAGAACTCAAGGCCGTCCGCCTCGCGCACACCGGCGAGAAGTCGCCGCTCAGCCTTGCCAACCGCGAAATCGGCGGCTTGGCGAAGGAACACAAAGCGGCCGCCGGCAAGCTGCTGGGCTCCTCCCGGGGTCGCGTCAACCAGGCGCTCGCAGCCCGCAACGAGGTCCTCGAAGCGGAGAATGACGCCCGCATCCTGGTGGAAGAGACAGTAGACGTCACCGCCGCTCCGCGCCGCCGTCGCGCAGGCGCCCGCCATCCTCTGTCCACGCTGCAGGACCGCGTCTCGGACATCTTCGTCGGGATGGGCTGGGAAATCGCCGAAGGTCCGGAGGTGGAGTCCGAGTGGTTCAACTTCGACGCCCTGAACTTCAAGCCGGACCACCCTGCCCGCGAAATGCAGGACACGTTCTTCGTGGAGCCGCCGGAGGCGCATCTCCTCATGCGCACCCACACCTCACCGGTGCAGGTGCGTTCCATGCTGGAGCGCGAGGTTCCCATCTACGTGCTGTGCCCCGGGAAAGTGTTCCGGACCGACGAGCTCGATGCCACCCACACGCCGGTGTTCCACCAGTTCGAGGGCCTGGCCATCGACAAGAACCTCAGCATGGCGGACTTGCGCGGAACCCTGGAGCACTTCGCCCGGCAGATGTTCGGCGACGAAGCTTCCATCCGCCTGCGCCCCAACTACTTCCCCTTCACGGAGCCTTCGGCGGAGCTGGACATCTGGCACCCGGGCGCGAAGGGCGGCCCGCAATGGATTGAGTGGGGCGGCTGCGGCATGGTCAATCCCAATGTCCTCCGGGCAGCGGGCATCGATCCGGAAGTCTATTCAGGTTTTGCCTTCGGCATGGGCATCGAGCGCACGCTCATGTTCCGCAACGAGGTTGGCGACATGCGCGACATGATCGAAGGCGACGTACGTTTCAGCGAGCACTTCGGGATGGAGATCTAACAGTGCGTATCCCACTTTCCTGGTTGCGCGAGTTCGCACAGGTACCGGCCGATGCTACGGCCGAAGACGTCATGGCTGACCTGGTCAAGGTCGGCTTCGAAGAAGAAGAGGTCCACCGGCCCACGGACACCCTGAAGGGACCGGTCGTCGTCGGGCAGGTGCTCAGCCTGGTCAAGGAACCGCAGAGCAACGGCAAGACCATCAACTGGTGCCAGGTTCGCGTCGTTCCCGAAGGGCAGGAACAGACCGTCACCGGCAAGGGCATCGATCCCTCCGGCGTCCAGGGCATTGTTTGCGGCGCGCACAACTTTGTGGAGGGGGACAAGGTTGTTGTGACCCTGCCGGGCGCCGTGCTGCCCGGGGACTTCCACATCTCTGCCCGCAAGACCTACGGTCACATGTCTGCTGGAATGATCGCTTCGGTCCGCGAGCTGGGTATCGGCGACGACCACGACGGCATCCTGGTGCTTTCCCGGATCGGTTTGGACCCGGAAATCGGAACCGACGCAATGGAACTGCTCGGCCTGTACGACCAAGCAGCGGAAATCAACGTCACTCCCGACCGCGGTTATGCCTTTTCCATCCGAGGAGTGGCCCGCGAATACGCCCACGCCACGGGTACCGCCTTCACGGATCCGGCATCCAGGGTCAACGCACCTGCCGGGCTCCAAGGCGGATACGGCGTCAAGCTCAACGACGACGCTCCGATCTACGGCAAGCCCGGCTGCGACCGTTTCGTCGCCAGGACTGTCCGGGGTGTGGACCCGACGCGTCCCACGCCGCCGTGGATGTCATCCCGGCTTCGTCTGGCCGGTATCCGCAGCATCTCCCTGCCAGTGGATATCTCCAACTACGTCATGTTGGAACTCGGCCAGCCGAACCACTGCTATGACTTGGACAAGCTGTCCGGTGACGTCGTCGTGCGCCGCGCCGTGGCCGGTGAGAAGATCACCACGCTCGATGACAAGGAGCGGACCCTCCACCCCGAGGATCTGCTGATCACCGATGATTCCGGTGCGATCGGCATTGCCGGCGTCATGGGCGGTGCGCACACCGAGGTATCGGATTCCACCACCAGCATCCTGGTGGAAGCGGCACACTTCGACGAAGTTTCGATTGCCCGTTCCCGCCGGCGGCACAAGCTGCCGTCCGAGGCTTCCAAGCGCTTCGAACGCGGGGTGGACTGGCACGTGGCCGACGTCGCAGCCCAGCGCGTCGTGGACCTGCTCGTGGAACTGGCCGGTGGCACCGCTGACCAGGCGGGTACCGACGTCGGAACGGCGCCGGACGCCGTCACCATCGATCTGCCTGCCGACTACGCCTCGAAGCGGATCGGCATCGATTTCACGGAGGAGCAGGTCACGACGTCCCTCGTTGACCTCGGTGCCACCGTGGAAAAGAACGACGGCGGCTACCGGGTGACCGCTCCAAGCTGGCGCCACGACCTCGAAACCAAGGAAGACCTGTCCGAGGAAGTCGCCCGCCTGGTCGGTTATGACAACATTCCCGCCACCTTGCCCGTGGCACCTCCGGGCCGTGGCCTGAGCCGGACCCAGCAGCAGAAACGTCGCGTAGTGCAGGCCCTGGCCGATGCAGGCCTGACTGAGGTTCTGTCCTACCCGTTCGTCTCCAAGGCCGCCAACGATACCTTCGGGGTAGCCGAGGAAGGCGCCGAACGGCCGGCACTGAAGCTCGCCAACCCGATCAGCGAAGAGCAGGGTTTCCTTCGCACGTCGATCCTGCCGGGACTGATCGAAGTCGCACGCCGGAACCACTCGCGGGGCTTCCGCGACGTAGCGTTGTACGAGGCCGGTTCGGTGTTCTTGCCGGAAGGGAAAATCGGTACCGAAAGCATCCCGCCGTTGGGCGTCAGGCCTGCGGATGAGGTTCTGGAGGGATTGTTCGACGGCGTTCCGCACCAGCCGCTGCACATCGCGGCGGTTCTGACCGGCCATGATTCGCCGGCTGCCGCGACGCACACGCCGCGTGCCTGGGACTGGGCCGATGCCTTGGATGTTGCGCGACTGATTGCCGACGTCCTTGGGGTTGAGCTGGTAGTCAGCCAGGGCAGCCACCAGGCCTTCCACCCGGGCCGGGCTGCCCGCCTGGCACTGCGCAACGGTGACGTCGTGGGCTACGCCGGCGAACTGCACCCCAAGCTTTTGGCCGCCCACGACATGCCTGCGCGCTCCGTGGCGATGGAGATCAACGTCGAAGCGCTCTTTGAGGCTGCTGCTGACGTGATCGTCGCCAAGCACATCTCGGGCTTCCCCGTGGCCACCCAGGATGTGGCCTTGGTGGTCCCGCAGGATGTGCCCGCCGATGACGTCCTTGCCGCGCTCCGGGAGGGCGCAGGAGTGCTGCTGGAAGACGTGGCACTGTTCGATGTCTACTCGGGACCGGGAATCGAAGAGGGTAAGAAGTCTTTGGCCTTCGGACTGCGCTTCCGCGCGGATGACCGCACCCTGACGGCGGACGAAGCTTCAGAGGCCCGGTCAGCTGCGGTGGCTGTTGCTTCCGAACGCTGTGGAGCCGTCCAGCGCTAGCAGTGCTGGCAGGGAAGTGAAAGGCCCTGACAACCGTTCCCTCATGGATTCGGTTGTCAGGGCCTTTCGTCGCCTTGGGGGTCTGCGTGCATTCCCGGTCGCGGCTAGGGGAGGAGCAGCACCTTGCCGGTGGTCTTCCGGCCTTCCAGATCCCTGTGGGCCTGGGCTGCTTCTGCCAGCGGGTAGGTGGCGCCGACCCTGACGGACAACGTGCCGTTGGCGGCGGCGTCGAAAATTTCTGCGGCCCGCCAGCGCCGTTCGTGGGCGTTCTGGACAAAGTGGCCCATCGTGGGACGCGTCAGGGAGAGCGAACCTCCGGCGTTGAGCCGCTGGGGATCGAACGGTGGAACGGGCCCGGAAGCCGCTCCGAACAGCACCATGGCGCCGCGGATCCGCAGGCTTCTCAGGGAATCGTCGAAAGTGTCCTTGCCGACGCCGTCGTACACCACATTCACGCCCTCGCCGTCGGTGAGTTCCCGTACCTTGTCCGCAAAACCCTCGTAGCGCAGGACCTCATCGGCTCCCGCAAGCCGGGAAAGTTCGGCTTTTTCGTCCGAAGAAACGGTGGTGATGACCCTGGCTCCGCGTGCCTTCAGCAGCTGGGTCAGCAGGAGCCCGACGCCACCGGCGCCTGCGTGGAGCAAAACGGTGTGTCCCGGTTCCACCCGGAATGACGAGTTCATGAGGTAGTGGGCAGTGATGCCTTGGAGCGGCAAAGCGGCTGCGGTGTGGTCATCAACCCCGGCCGGGACAGGCAGGGCCTTATCGACATCCACTACGGCGTACTCGGCGTAGGTCTTGGTTGCTTCCGCGGTGGCTACCCTGTCGCCAACAGCAAAATCTTCGACGCCTTCGCCCACCGCTTCAATGGTCCCGGCGGCTTCTGCGCCGGGAGTGAAAGGGTATTGAACCTTGTAGATCCCGCTGCGCTGGTAGGTCTCGATGAAGTTGACGCCGGCCGCCGCGACCTTGATCAGCAGCTGGCCTGCGCCTGGGACGGGAGGTTCGACTGAAGCGTACTCGAGGACTTCAGGTCCTCCCGGTTGGTTGGCAACAATGGCGTGCGACATGGTGGCTCCTCACTCCGGGACGGTCCTTCCGGTGCCCGGTTCCAGGTTCCATCCTAGGGACGGAGGGGACGCGACCGCGAAATTCCTAGCGTCGTCCGTGAGTTGAAGCCACCGGGCAATCAAAGCCGCGCCCGGCAGCCAGGCCTACCTCGTTCAGGTACCTGACCACTATTCCGTATGACTGGGCGAGCGATGTTTCCGTGTAGGGGATGGCGTGCTTGGCGCAGAAGGCACGCACTATGCCTGCTGCCTGATGCAGGTGCGGGCGGGCCATGTCCGGGAACAAATGGTGCTCAACCTGCCTGTTGAGGCCGCCGAGGAGGAAGTCCATGAAGCGGCCGCCGGAGATGTTGCGCGAGGTCAGGATCTGGCGATTGAGGAAGTCCACGCGGCTGTCCTTGGGAAGGACCGGCATGCCCTTGTGGTTCGGGGCGAACGAGGCACCCATGTAGAAGCCGTACACCATGATTTGCACGCCCAGGAAGGCGAACGCCATTCCTATGGGCAGGAACGTGAATGCCAGAACCGGGAGGGCGGCAAGCCGCGCTACGAGGATGGGCGTCTCTACCCAACGGTGACGTACTTTCTGCCTGCCGAAAACAAAGCGAAGGGAGTCAAACTGCAGGCTCAAGCCGAGGAGCGTCAGTAACGGGAAGAAGAACCAGCCCTGCTTCTTGGTAAGGAAAGCCAAGCGGCCCTTGCGTTCGGCTGCGGCGTCTTCGTAGAACACCAAGGCGTTGTTCCGGATGTCTGGGTCCTTGGAAATGACGTTGGGGTGATTGTGGTGGGCGCCGTGCTTTTGTTCCCACCAGGAGTAACTGATGCCTGCAACACCGGTGGCCAAAAGGCGGGCGGACCAGTCGTTGGCGCGCCGCGAAGCAAAGATCTGCTTGTGACCTGCCTCGTGGGCCAGGAAGCTCAGCTGCGTGCACAGGATTCCCACGGCCGCAGCGATGAGGAGCTGGTACCAGGAGTCGCCGATCAGTGCGAAGCCCAGCCAAGTACCGGCCATGAGAAGTACCAGGGCAACGAAGACCCAGATGTAGAAGCCGCTACGGCGCTCGAGGAGTCCGGCTGCCTTGACGCTCTTGAGGAGCTCTGAGTAGCTCTGGACGACGGGATTTGGTTGAATTGCGCGAGCTTTGGGGCGCTCAGCGGTGGACGTGGGTGACATGAATGTGCCCCGTATCGCTAACGGGCAACGCTGCAGCCGACGTTCGGACTGCACGGTCTGGATCACCCTCCATCAAGCATACCGGCAATGTCCTAACAAACACGACCTTTTTGGCATGCATAAATATCGAACCCAATGAATACTTTTGCTGTATCATGGGCTCATGACTATTTCTGTTGCCGTCTCCGGTGCCAGTGGCTATGCCGGGGGAGAAGTGCTGCGTTTGCTGGCCAACCATCCCAACGTCACCATCGGCGCCATTACGGCGCACAGCAACGCCGGTTCCAGACTAGGTGAGTTGCAGCCGCATCTCCATGGGCTGGCCAGCCGGATCCTGGAAGACACCACCGTGGAGAACCTGGCGGGGCATGACGTCGTTTTCCTCGCCCTTCCACACGGTGCCTCCGCGGAGATTGCCGCGCAACTGCCGGAAGGAACGCTGGTCATCGACGCCGGAGCGGACCATCGCTTGCAGGACGCCGCCGCGTGGGAAAAGTTCTACGGATCCGCGCATGCCGGTACCTGGCCTTATGGCCTGCCTGAGCTCCCGGGTCAGCGCGAAGCGCTGAAGGGCGCAACGCGGATCGCCGTCCCCGGCTGCTACCCGACGTCGTCGCTGCTGGCGTTGGCGCCCGGCTTCGCAAATAACCTCCTCCTGACGGACGACGTCGTCATTGTCTCCGCGTCCGGAACCTCCGGCGCCGGGAAGGCAGCGAAGGTGAACCTCATTGGTTCCGAGGTCATGGGCTCCATGAGCCCGTACGGGGTGGGCGGCGGACACCGCCACACGCCGGAAATCGAACAGGGACTCAGCAATGCTGCAGGCGAACCCGTGACGGTGTCCTTCACGCCGACGCTGGCGCCCATGAGCCGCGGCATTCTCACGACGGCCACCGCGAAAGTTCGGGCGCAGGCAGGACGCAGCGTGACCGCGTCCGAATTGCGCCAGGCATGGGCCGACGCCTACGACGACGAGCCGTTCGTTCACCTTCTGCCGGAAGGGCAATGGCCTGCTACCAAGTCCGTGCAGGGCTCCAACCACGCCGTCATGCAGTTGGCCTACGATGCCCACACCGGCAGGGTAATCGTCACCTGCGCCATCGACAACCTCACCAAGGGAACTGCCGGCGGCGCCGTGCAGTCCATGAACATTGCCCTCGGCCTGGATGAAACCGCCGGCCTGAACCTGCAGGGAGTTGCACCGTGACCATTACCGCACCCAAGGGATTCCGCGCCTCAGGAATCAAAGCCGGCATCAAGGCCTCAGGCAATCCGGACCTGGCACTCGTTGTCAACGACGGCCCGCAGAAGGCAGCGGCGGCCGTCTTCACGTCCAACCGTGTTGCCGCGGCCCCCGTGCATTGGTCGCGTCAGGTTGTCACGGACGGCCGCGTTGACGCCGTCGTCCTGAATTCCGGCGGCGCGAACGCCTGCACGGGTCCCCAGGGGTTCCAGAACACCCACGCCACTGCGGAGAAAGTGGCCGAGGTGCTGGGAGTCTCAGCTTCCGACGTCGTGGTTTGTTCCACCGGCCTGATCGGCGAGCAGCTCCCCATGGACAAGATCCTCCCGGGCGTCGAAGCTGCAGCCAAAGAGCTGAGCGAGGACGGCGGCAGCGCCGCGGCCACCGCGATCATGACCACGGACAGCGTCTCCAAGGAAGCCGTGTTCACGGGCAAGGATGCAGAGGGCAAGTCCTTCACGGTGGGCGGCATCGCCAAAGGTGCCGGCATGCTCGCACCGGGCCTGGCCACCATGCTGGTGGTCCTCACCACCGACGCCGAGGTGCCGGCGAACGAACTCGACGTCGTCCTCCGCGACGCCACGCGCGTCACCTTCGACCGTGCCGATTCCGATGGCTGCATGTCCACCAACGACACCGTGGTATTGCTTGCATCAGGAGCGTCGGAAGCGCTGCCCTCTGCCGAACTGCTCAGCGAAGCCGTCACCAGCGTGTGCGCCGACCTCGCCCGCAAGCTGATCGGGGATGCCGAAGGCGCCAGCCACGACATCGCCATCCGCACCTTCAATGCAGCCAGCGAACGCGACGCTGAAATCGTCAGCCGGGCTGTGGCCCGCTCCAACCTGTTCAAGGCCGCCATTTTCGGCAAGGACCCCAACTGGGGCCGTGTCTTGTCCGCAGTGGGCACCACTGATGCCGTCTTCGAAGCAGACCAGCTGAACGTGTCCATGAACGGCGTCCAGATCTGCCGTAACGGCGCCATTGGTGATGACCGCAACCTCGTGGACCTGGAACCACGTGAAGTGCGGGTGGACATCGACCTCCAGGCAGGCGACGCCGAGGCCACCATCTGGACCAACGACCTCACGCACGACTACGTGCACGAGAACAGCGCGTACTCGAGCTAAGGATGACCATGACCGCACACACGCGCGACACCACCTCCATGGCCGACGCCCAGGACAAAGCGGGAACCCTCATCGAGGCCCTGCCGTGGATCCAGCGCTTCGCCGGAACCACAATGGTCATCAAATACGGCGGCAACGCCATGGTCAACGACGAACTCCGCCGTGCCTTCGCCGAAGACATCGTGTTCCTCCACCACGTGGGGATCCACCCCGTGGTGGTTCACGGCGGCGGTCCGCAGATCAACTCCATGCTCGGACGCCTCGGCATCGAATCCGAATTCAAAGGGGGCCTCCGGGTCACCACGCCCGAGGCCATGGACGTAGTTCGCATGGTCCTCACAGGCCAAGTGGGACGCGAACTCGTCGGGCTCATCAACTCGCACGGACCCTACGCAGTAGGTATGTCCGGTGAAGACGGCGGCCTGCTCCGTGCCGTCCGGACCGGAACAGTTGTTGACGGTGAAGAGGTGGACCTGGGCCTGGTGGGCGAGGTGGTCGGTGTCGATCCCACGGGGATCAAGGACATCCTTGACGCCGGACGCATCCCCGTGATTTCCACGGTCGCACCGGAGATCATCGACGATGCCACCGGCTTCCAGACCACCGGGCAGGTCCTCAACGTCAATGCCGATACCGCCGCAGCAGCTGTGGCTTCGGCGCTGGGGGCTTCCAAGCTCGTTATCCTCACCGATGTTGAAGGGCTCTACGCGAACTGGCCGGACAAGTCCTCGCTGATCTCGTCCCTGACCGCATCCGAGCTCCGGGACATGCTGCCGCGCCTGGAATCGGGAATGATTCCCAAAATGGCCGCCTGCCTGAAGGCAATCGACGAAGGTGTGCAGCGCGCCCACATCGTGGACGGCCGCCTCGCCCACTCGATGCTGCTGGAGACCTTCACGACGGCCGGCATCGGCACACAGGTAGTACCGGACCAGGAAGTAGAAGCATGAGCAGCAACGAAACACAGTTGGCGGAAGCCGCGGCGTCGACGCTTGTCGCCCAAAGCTCAGGCGCCGACTGGCTGGCCCGCTATTCGTCCTCGCTCATGGGTGTTTTCGGCACCCCGCAGCGGGTACTCGTCCGTGGCGCCGGTTGCCTCGTCTGGGACGCTGACGGCAAGGAATACCTGGACCTCCTCGGCGGCATCGCCGTCAACGCCCTCGGCCACGCGCACCCGTTCGTGACGTCCGTGATTTCAAGCCAGCTGTCCACGCTCGGGCACGTTTCCAACTTCTTCACGAGTCCCACGCAGATCGCGCTCGCGGAAAAGCTCCTGGCCATCAGCCACGCACCGGCAGGTTCAAAGGTGTTCTTCGCCAACTCCGGAACGGAAGCCAACGAAGCAGCCTTCAAGTTGGCCCGCCGGAACAGCGGCAACGGCAAGCGCACCAAGATCATCGCCCTCGAAGGCGCCTTCCACGGCCGCACCATGGGCGCCCTCGCCCTGACAGCCAAGGAAGCCTACCGGGCACCTTTCGAACCGTTGCCCGGCGGCGTGGTCCACATCCCGTTCGGTGACATCGAAGCCTTGCGTGCCGCCGTCGACGATTCCACCGCCGCAGTGTTCCTGGAACCGATCCAGGGCGAAGCGGGCGTGCGTCCGCTCAGCAGCGAATATCTGCAGGCGGCGCGCGAAGCAACCACCGAGGCCGGCGCGCTCCTGATCCTGGATGAGGTCCAGACGGGCATCGGCCGCACCGGCAAGTGGCTGGCCAGCGAAGACGCCGGAATCGTTCCGGACGCCATCACCCTCGCCAAGGGCCTGGGCGGCGGCTTCCCGATCGGCGCCTTGGTGACGTTCGGAAGTACGACGTCGGCCCTGCTCACCGCCGGGCAGCACGGCACCACCTTCGGCGGGAACCCGGTGGCAACCGCCGCGGCGCTCGCGACGCTGCACGCCATCGAAAGCCAGGGCGTGCTGCAGAACGTGCAGTCTGTGGGGGAGTACCTGCGAGCCGGAATTGCCGCCGTCGAAGGCGTTACCGAAGTCCGCGGAGAAGGCCTGCTGATCGGCTTCGACCTGACAGCAGACATTGCCCCCGCAATGGTCACGGCAGCCTTGGACGCGGGGTTCATCATCAACAGCCCCGGCCCGCGGACCATCCGTCTGGCACCACCGCTCATCCTGACCACCGAACAGGCTGACCGGTTCCTCGCCGCCCTCCCTTCCTTGATCGCAACGGCTACCGCCACCACCGCTAAGGACGCACAGTGACTACTCCTTCCACCAGCACCCGGCACTTCCTCAAGGACACGGACCTGACACCGGCCGAGCAGGCCGAAGTCCTGGAACTGGCCGTCCGCATGAAAGCCGCCCCCTACAGCGTCCAGCCGTATGCCGCAGAGGGAAGCGGACGCAAGACGGTCGCCGTGATCTTTGACAAGACCTCCACCAGGACGCGTGTTTCCTTCGCAACCGGTGTGGCGGACATGGGCGGCAACGCGCTCATCATCAATCCCGGCGAAGCACAGATCGGGCATAAGGAGTCCGTCGAGGACACCGCCAAGGTCCTGGAGCGCATGGTATCCACCATCGTGTGGCGCACCGGCGCCCACGCGGGCCTGGTGGCGATGGCGGAAAACTCCAAGGTGCCCGTCATCAACGCCTTGTGCGACGACTACCACCCCTGCCAGCTCCTGGCCGACCTCCTGACGGTCAAGGAGCACAAGGGGAAGCTGGCCGGACTCACCATGGCGTACCTGGGTGACGCCGCCAACAACATGGCCAACTCCTACCTGCTGGCCGGGGTGACCGCAGGGATGCATGTGCGGATCTCCGGCCCCGATGGCTACCTGCCCGCCGCGGAGATTGTGGCTGCGGCAGAGCAGCGGGCCGCAGAGACCGGAGGTTCGGTACTCATCACCACGGACGCCAAGGAGGCCCTCAAGGGAGCCGACGTCGTGGCCACCGACACCTGGGTCTCCATGGGACAGGAAGCGGAGAAGGAAGCCCGCCTGCAACTGTTCCGGGACTACTCCGTGGACGAGGCCGCCATGGCGCAGGCAGCTCCCGACGCCGTCGTCCTGCACTGCCTCCCTGCCTACCGCGGTTACGAGATCTCCGCCGGCGTCATCGACGGACCGCAGTCCATCGTGTGGGACGAAGCGGAGAACCGCCTGCACGCCCAGAAAGCACTCATGGCCTGGTTGATGCACCGCTCCGGGCTCGCGTTTGTCGACGGCCTCGCACCCGTCGAGGGAACCGGCGAGAGCACGTTCTAGTGTCCGTCAACCCGACCGTTCCGGGCGCCAGCCCGGCCACCAAGACTGCCCGGCAGGCGCGCATCACCGCGATCCTGACGGGCGAGTCGGTGCGCTCGCAGGCAGAGCTCGCGGCCCTGCTCGCGGACGACGGCGTCCAGGTCACCCAAGCGACCCTCTCGCGGGACCTCGTGGAACTTGGTGCCGTCAGGGTGCGGGGCAAAGACGGCGCGTTGGTCTACGCCGTCCCGGGCGAAGGGGGAGAGCGGCACGCCAAGAGCGGTGTTACTCAGGAAATTCTTGATGCCCGGCTCAGCCGCCTCTGCGGGGAACTGCTGGTAACGGCAGAGGCATCGGGCAACATAGTGGTCCTCCGAACACCGCCGGGTGCGGCAAATTTCCTTGCCTTGGCCATCGACCACTCCGTGATGCCGTCCGTTTTAGGTACGATCGCAGGCGACGACACCGTGATGTTGGTGGCACGCGATCCTGACGGCGGGGCGGAACTGGCAGCCCGTTTCCTGCAATTGGCTGAGGAAGCCGGACCGGGCAACTGAACGATTTTTTCTTCAAGCATTAGATACAACCAAGCAACAACCAAAGGAGCACTCTCGTGACTGAGCGCATTGTTCTGGCCTACTCCGGTGGCCTCGATACGTCCGTAGCCATCGGCTGGATCGGTGAAGCTACCGGCGCCGAGGTCATCGCCGTAGCAGTTGACGTTGGACAGGGCGGCGAGTCCCTCGAAACCATCCGCCAGCGCGCCTTGGGCTGCGGCGCCGTCGAGGCCTACGTCGCGGACGCCCGCGACGAGTTCGCCAACGAATACGCGATGCCCACTTTGAAGGCCAACGCCCTCTACCAGGGTCACTACCCTCTGGTGTCCGCTATTTCGCGTCCCGTGATCGTCAAGCACCTCGTGAAGGCTGCCCGTGAATTCGGCGCCACCACCGTTGCCCACGGCTGCACGGGCAAGGGCAACGACCAGGTCCGCTTTGAAGTCGGCATCCAGACCCTCGGCCCGGACCTGAAGTGCATCGCACCGGTCCGCGACCTCGCTTTGACACGCGACAAGGCCATTGCCTTTGCCGAAGAAAAGGGCCTGCCGATCGAGACCACCAAGAAGAACCCGTACTCGATCGACCAGAACGTCTGGGGACGCGCCGTCGAGACCGGCTACCTCGAGGACATCTGGAACGCTCCCACCAAGGACATCTACGACTACACGGCTACCCCGGAATTCCCGCCGGCACCGGATGAAGTCACCATCTCCTTCCAGGCCGGCATCCCGGTCGCGATCGACGGCGTGAAGGTCACCCCGCTGCAGGCCATCCAGGAACTCAACCGCCGCGCCGGCGCCCAGGGTGTTGGCCGCATCGACGTCGTCGAGGACCGCCTCGTCGGCATCAAGTCCCGCGAGATCTACGAAGCTCCCGGTGCCATGGCGCTCATCACCGCGCACAAGCACCTCGAAGACGTGACGATCGAGCGCGAACAGGCCCGTTTCAAGGCCACGGTGGGCCAGCGCTGGTCCGAGCTGGTCTACGACGGCCAGTGGTTCTCCCCGCTGAAGCGCTCCTTGGACGCGTTCATCGAGGACACCCAGAAGTACGTCTCCGGTGACATCCGCATGGTCCTCCACGGCGGCCAGGCAATCGTCAACGGGCGTCGCTCGGATACCTCGCTGTACGATTTCGACCTCGCCACCTACGACACCGGCGACACCTTCGATCAGTCCATGGCCCGCGGCTTCATCGAGCTGTGGGGCATGTCCTCCAAGGTTGCCTCCGGCCGCGACCTCCGGGTTGCCGAGTGATTCCTCAGCAGGGCCCACGAGCGCCGGGGTCCCCGGCCGAGCGCAGCGAGGTTGGGGAGCGTTCGGGGACGAACGAAGGTGCACTGTGGGGCGGCCGGTTCGCCGGCGGCCCGGCAGACGCCCTGGCCGCACTGAGCAAGTCCACGCACTTTGACTGGCGTCTGGCCCGCTACGACATCGCCGGGTCCAAGGCGCACGCCCGCGTGCTGCACAAGGCCGGACTGCTGGACGACGCAGAGCTCGAAGGCATGCTCGCCGCCCTCACGCAGCTGGACGAGGACGTCGCCAGTGGCGCTTACCTCCCGGCCGAGAGCGATGAGGATGTCCACGGTTCCCTGGAGCGCGGCCTCATCGAGCGGGCAGGTGCCCGGCTGGGCGGAAAACTGCGCGCCGGCCGGTCCCGCAACGATCAAGTGGCAACGCTGGGGCGCATGTTCCTGCGTGACCATGCCCGGATCATCGCCCAGGGCGTCCTCGCCACGATCGATGCCCTGGTGGAGCAGGCAAAGGCACACCCAGGTGTGGCCATGCCTGGCCGTACGCACCTGCAGCACGCCCAGCCGGTCCTGCTGAGCCACCACCTTCTGGCCCACGCCTGGGCGCTGCTGCGCGATGTCCAGCGTCTCCAGGACTGGGACAAGCGTGCGGGTGTGTCACCCTACGGCTCCGGAGCCTTGGCAGGGTCCTCACTGGGACTGGACCCCGAAGCGGTTGCTGCGGACCTGGGTTTCTACTCGGCCGTGCACAACTCGATCGACGGCACGGCATCCCGCGACGTCTTCGCCGAGTTCGCCTGGGTTTGCTCGATGATCGGCGTGGACCTGTCCCGGATCTCCGAGGAAGTCATCTTCTGGGCCACCAAGGAGTTTTCCTTCGTGACCCTGCATGACTCGTACTCCACGGGGTCCTCCATCATGCCGCAGAAGAAGAACCCGGACGTTGCCGAGCTCGCGCGCGGCAAGGCTGGGCGCCTTATCGGCAACCTCACCGGCCTGCTGGCCACGCTCAAGGGCCTGCCACTCGCGTACAACCGCGACCTGCAGGAAGACAAGGAACCGGTCTTCGACGCCGCCGACACCCTGGAGCTCCTGCTTCCGGCCGTGTCCGGCATGATCGCCACGTTGAAGTTCAATACGGATCGCATGGAGTCCTTGGCTCCCCAGGGCTTCGCCCTGGCCACGGACATCGCAGAATGGCTGGTCCGCCAGGGCGTGCCGTTCCGTGAAGCGCACGAGCTCTCCGGGGCGGCCGTGAAGCAGGCTGAAAGCCGCAACGTGGAGCTCTGGGACCTGAGCGATGATGAGTACGCCGCGATCTCGGAGCACCTGACTCCCGAGGTCCGCAGCGTCCTCAGCACCGAAGGTTCGCTCAACAGCCGTAACTCGCAGGGCGGAACCGCGCCGGCCGCCGTCGAACGCCAACTCAAGGCTCTCGAAGCGGAACTGGACGCAACACGCTCCTACGCGTCATAGCCTGCTTGACCCGGGGCGGGACGGTGCCCTTCCGGCACCGTCCCGCCTTGCTTTAGCTGTCCCGCTCTTGATTCAGGGGTGCGTTAGCATGGCGCTATGACCCCGATCACAGCTGAGACGCTGGCCGCAGAGCTTCACAAAGCCGCCGGCACCGTTATCCGTCTTCTTTCCGCCATGGACGAATCGTCCGTCACCGGGCCATCTGAACTCCCCGGCTGGACACGCGGACACGTACTGGCCCACATCGTTGGAATCTCCAATGCCATGGCCCGGCAACTGGAATACGCGCAGCGGGGCGAAAAGATCGAACTGTATGACGGCGGCATGGAAGGCCGCACGAAGGCGATCGAACTTGCCGCCGGACACAGCCTCGCCGACCACACCGCTTCAGTGACCACCGCCGTCAATGCCGCAGTTGCGGCGTTCGACAGCTTGGAACCGAACGGCTGGCAGGCGCCCATCAGCTACCGCGACGGAACGGTGTTCGACGGCGGCCTGGCGCTTTGGCGCGAACTCACCATCCATGCCTCGGACCTGGGCATGGGCTACGGGCCGGAGACGTGGAGCCGTCCCTTCTGCGAGCACTTGTTCAGCTTCCTTGAACCCCGTGTCCCGGCCGACTACAAGTTAGTCCTGCAGCCCACGGGCCTGGCCCCGCTGCCCCTAGGCCATGGCGGTACCTCCATTGCCATCACGGGGATGCTCACGGATATTGCCGCCTGGCTCGCCGGGCGGGAACCGAGCCTTGGCAGCCTTCGCGCCACAGCAGCCGCCGACGGCGTGGACCTCCCGGACCTGCTGCCCTGGCCCGCAGGAGTCCCGGCCCAACCGGCCCGCTAAACCCCCGTTCCTCTATCACTTCCCGTCGGGTTTCGGGTGTTCCTCTATCACTTCCCGTCGGGTTTCGGGCCTCCCTCTATCACTTCCCGCCGAATGGCTCGACGGCGGCACGTGACCGCCGTCGTCGGGCGCGTGGAAGTGCGACGCGTGGCAATGTCAGGGCTTGACCGCCGCGCGCCACAGGTGCATCACTGCATAAGAACGCCACGGACTCACTTCACGGAAATCGGCGCTCAGCCCTGACCCGTCAGCCACAACTTTCAGCCCGTTGCGCACAGCGGCGTCGTTGCCAATGAACACGTCGGGGGCGCCAAGTACCCGCATGGCCACGTAGCCCACGGTCCACGGCCCGATCCCGGGAAGCGGTAGCAGTTTCCGGGCCAGGGCTGCTTCGTCGTCGCCGTAACCGAAGTCAACACTGCCGTCGGCCATGGCGGTAGCCGCTGAAATCAACGCGTCAATTCTTCGCTGCGGCCCCCGGAGCAGCACGCGTCCGCCTTCGGCGATCTGGGCCGTCGTCGGGAAAAGTCGATCGGGTCCGGCTGTGCCCCCGCCGACGGGAGTCCCAAGAACGGATAGTTGCGTTAGCGCGGTCCGGGCGGCCGCCACGGTGATCTGTTGGCCGATCATGGCTCGGATGAGCAGCTCCGCGGGATCAACAGCCCCGGGCAACCGGATACCCGGCAGCGCCCCTACGCTCCCGCGCAGCCGCGGATCGACGCTCAGTGCCTCATCAATGGCCAAGGGGTCGGCGTCGAGATCGAACAGGCGCCGCACCCGGCTCAGGAGTGCGGGAAGGTCATGAAGGTCCGCCAAAGTGGCCCGGAGTTGAAGCCGCGAACCGCCGGAGCCCCGGTCGACCGCACCCGAAGGGCCAAACGACACCGTAAAAGATGCCTGGCCGCGGGGGAGCTGAAGCGAACGGGAGTAGCTCCTGCACCCTTCCTCCACGGTGGCTGCCTCGATGCCGGGGATCGCTCTTGCCGCCAGGAAATCGAAGATTCCGGCGTCGAAGGGTTCCCGGTAGGGGAGATTCAGTGTCAGCGACGCCGGCGCCGGGGCCGGACCGGCGGACCCCCGGCGCGCCGGGGACTTTGCGGCAGAGCCGCGTAACGCCGTCGGGGTCATGGCGAAGACTTCGCCGATGGTGTCGTTGAACTGCCGGATGCTGTTGAATCCAGAGGCAAAGGCCACATCGGAGAACAGCATGTCCGTGGATACCAGCAGCGTCCTGGCAGTTTGTGCGCGGCTTGCCCGGGCGAGCGACAGGGGTCCGGCGCCGAGTTCGTGGCTCAGGATCCTGTTGAGTTGGCGCGTCGAGTAACCGAGCCTGCGGGCGAGGCCGTCAACGCCTTCGCGGTTGATCACGCCGTCGTTGATCAGGCGCATTGCCCTGCCCGCAACGTCGGACCGGACGTTCCACGCAGGGGTGCCGGGCACGGCCTCGGGCAGGCATCTCTTGCACGCCCGGTAGCCGGCCTCGTGGGCAGCGGCCGAGGTCTCGTAGAACGTGACGTTCCCGGGCTTGGGTGTCCGTGCGGGGCACGAGGGCCTGCAGTAGATCCCGGTGGAACGCACGGCGGTGTAGAACTGGCCATCGAACCGGGGGTCGCGGGTGTCGATCGCCCGGTAGCGCTGCCAGAAGTCCATGGGCCTATCCTCCCAGCCCGGCACCATCGCTGCTAGCGGAAATCGGACGCGGGCTCCGAGGCGGCTTGCTATGGTCGGTCCATGACAGCCAGCTCCGCCAGCGACCCCCGTGCTGTCCGTGATTTCCTCAGCGGAGACCCGCGGACCATCGCCCCGCTTTTTCTTGGGGCGGTCCTGACGCACGAGTCGGAGGCAGGCCCGGTGTCAGTGCGGTTGACAGAGGTGGAGGCTTACCTGGGCCCCCGGGATTCCGCCCATCCGGACCCGGGGTCGCACACCTACGGCGGACGCACGGCCAGGAACGCGCCAATGTTTGGTCCGGCAGGGTTCCTCTACGTCTATTTCACCTACGGGATGCACTATTGCGCCAACATCGTGTGCGGACCGGATGGCTCGCCCTCGGCGCTCCTTCTGCGGGCGGGCGAGATCGTGGCCGGCCAAGAGCTCGCTGCCGCGCGCCGGCCTGCGTCCAAGGCGCACAAGGATTTGGCCAGCGGACCGGCCCGTCTCGCGTCTGCATTGGGGCTTACGACGGCGGACACCGGGCGGGATGCGCTCGCCGCACCTTTCAGTGTGCGGTTGCCTGAGTTCGCGGCCTCTGCAGTGGCCAGTGGTCCACGCGTCGGCGTTGCCGGACCCGGAGGAACCACGGAGTATCCGTGGCGGTTCTGGATCGAGGATGACCCTACCGTTTCCCGGTATAAGGCGGCACGGCCCAAAAGCCCCCGCAAACCGGCATGATGCCTACCCCCGGGTGGTCCCGCGCCCGGCGTTTCCGATATGTGGCATGCGCCCGACGTTTTTACAAAATCGCTGTAGAATGGACGGTCTGTCTTTTTCGATAGGGGTTACGGTTTCGATGCACGACGCTGATTTGGTTCACGAGCAGGAATACGTTGCCGGGTTGTATGCCCGGCTCGATGAGCTGCGCGAAGAGAAGCGCGCCCAGCTGGCGCAGGTTCGCAAAGCCGGTGCCGTGGGAACCATGCAAAACGTTTCTGAACGGGACGCCTTCGCAGCACTGTACGAGGACCGCCTGGCCCAGCTCGACGCCGTCGACGATCGTTTGGTCTTTGGCCGCCTCGATTTGGACAACGGTGAAGCCCAGTACATCGGCCGCATCGGTTTGTCCACGGCCGACCTCCAGCGGCTCATGGTCGACTGGCGCGCCCCTGAAGCCGGGCATTTCTACCAGGCAACAGCGTTCGATCGCCAAGGTGTGCGCCGCCGTCGCCACCTCATCCTGCAGGGGCGTGAGGTAAAAGCGATCGAGGACGACGTCCTGGATGCTGACATGCTTGCCGATGACGACTCCCTGCAGGGCGAAGGTGCCCTGCTGGCTGCACTGAACTCGAAGCGTACCGGGCGCATGTCCGACATCGTCGGCACCATCCAGTCCGAGCAGGACAGGATCATCCGCTCCTCCATTTCCGGTGCCCTGGTAGTACAAGGCGGGCCGGGTACCGGCAAGACCGCGGTCGCCCTGCACCGTGCCGCATACCTGTTGTACACCCACCGGGACAGGCTCAAGAGTGCCGGTGTCCTGTTGGTGGGCCCGTCCTCATCCTTTATGCACTACATCGAACGTGTGCTGCCATCGCTCGGCGAAACCGGCGTGGTGATGGCCAGCCTGGGCCGTCTCATGCCCGGCATCAACGCGGTGCCGGAGCAGGACGCCGACGTCGCTGCGCTCAAGGGCAAGCTGGACATGGCCGCAGTGGTGGCCAATGCCGTCGCCAACAGGCAGCGGACCCCCGGCAAGGACCGGATCCTGGAAGTCGATTCCCGCAAGCTCACACTCACTGAGCGCCAGGTACGCCGGGCGCGGGACAAAGCCCGCGCTACCGGTAAGCCCCATAACGAGGCGCGGCTGACGTTCATCAAGATCCTCCTGCGCGAACTCACTGAGCAGCTCACCGAACAGGTGGAAGCCGACAACATCGGCAACAACGCGGACCGCGCCTACCTCGCCGAAGATGTCCGGACCGCCCGCGATGTGCGCATCATGCTCAATCTCTGCTGGATGCCCATGACGCCAGAAAAGCTCATCTCCGAACTTTTCAGCAAGCCCGCCATCTTGGAGGCCTGCACGCCGCACCTGACCCCGGAACAGCGTGCCCTGCTCCAGCGGCCGGCAGATGCGCCGTGGACCGAAGCGGACGTCCCGTTGCTCGATGAAGCAGCCGAGCTGCTGGGCGAACTGGATCCGGCCGCCGGCAGGGGACTGGCCCAACAGGAAGCAGACCGCGCCCGCGATCTTGCCAACGCCAAGCAGACCCTCGCCAACATGGAGGCCATGGGCGTCGACGTCCTCATGACCGCCGAGGAACTGGCTGAACAAAACCAGGAACGCGAAAACCGCCTCACGGCCGCCGAACGGGCCACCAGCGACCGGTCGTGGGCCTTCGGGCACATCGTGGTTGACGAAGCACAGGAATTGTCGCCCATGCAGTGGCGCCTCCTTGTCCGACGCTGCCCGCTGAAGTCCTTCACCATCGTCGGCGACATCGCCCAAACGAGTGCCGCGGCAGGTGCCAATTCCTGGCAAAGTGCCTTGGCGCCGTCGTTCGGTGACCGCTGGACGTTGGAAGAACTGACGGTCAACTACCGCACGCCGTCCCAGATCGCCGAAGCCGCCGTCCGCATGGCGAACCGCGCAGGCCTGGTTGTCTCCGCGCCGAAGGCCGTCCGCGAAGGCAAATGGTCACCCATCGTTGACCGTGTCGAAGAGGATGGCATCGTTCCGCGGCTGTTGGAAGTCCTGCCGGAGGAAATCGACGCGATCGACGGCGGCCTGCTCGCCGTTATTGCCGATGGTCCCCTGCTGCCGGCCGCCGCCGCGGCACTGCGGGAAGCCTATGGCAAGCGCATCGGGACAGGTGCCGGCAGCTACGAGCAGGACATCGTCGTGATCAGTCCCAAGGAGGCCAAGGGCCTGGAGTTCGACGGCGTCGTGGTGCTGGAACCGGCCGCGATGCTCAATCACGAGCACGGCAAAGTGGGGGACCTTTACGTCGCCATGACCCGGCCGACGCAGCGCCTTCGCCTCATCACGGCCGCACCCCTGCCCGCCGGCATTGAACGGTAGGCAATCCGGGGTGGTCAATCCTGCTAACTTAGATCTCGTGTCACACGTAAACAACATCGAGTCCCAACACAACGATCCCGCCTTTGCCAACATCTGGCAGGAGCTCAAATGGCGCGGCCTGGTGCACGTTTCCACCGATGAAACGGAACTGGAAAAGCTGCTCGCCGGGGACCCGATCACGTATTACTGTGGCTTCGACCCCACCGCACCGTCGCTTCATCTGGGCAACCTCGTGCAATTGCTTTTGATGCGTCGCCTGCAGCTGGCAGGCCACAAGCCGCTGGGCTTGGTCGGCGGTTCGACCGGCCTGATCGGGGACCCGCGTCCGACGGCGGAACGCACCTTGAACACCAAGGACACCGTTGCGGAATGGGTCGGCAGGCTCCAGGGGCAGGTACGCCGCTTCCTGAGTTTCGACGGCGACAACGCCGCCCGCATGGTCAACAACCTGGACTGGACTGCGCCGCTGAGTGCCATCGATTTCCTGCGGGAAATCGGCAAGCACTACCGCGTGGGCACCATGTTGCGCAAGGACGCCGTTGCGTCCCGATTGAACTCTGATGAGGGCATCAGCTACACGGAGTTCAGCTACCAGATCCTCCAGGGCATGGACTACCTTGAGCTCTTCCGCGAGTACGGTTGTGCGCTTCAAACCGGCGGCTCGGACCAGTGGGGGAACCTGACCAGCGGCACCGAACTGATCCGCAAGGTGGAGGGCAAGAGCGTCCACGCCCTGGGCACGCCGCTCATTACCAACTCCGACGGCACCAAGTTCGGCAAGTCCGAGGGCAACGCTGTGTGGCTGGATGCGGAGATGTGCAGCCCGTACACCTTCTACCAGTTCTGGCTGAACACCGCTGATGCCGACGTCGTTGATCGCCTCAAGGTGTTTACGTTCCTGACCCGTGCGGAGATCGAAGAGCTGCAGCAGTCCGTGGCAGAACGGCCCTTCGCCCGCGAAGGCCAGAAGAAGCTTGCGTACGAGGTGACCTCCCTGGTCCATGGCGTGGAAGCGACCGAGAAGGTCATTGCTGCCTCGGCTGCGCTGTTCGGCAATGGCGATCTCTCCGTGCTCGACGAGCCGACCCTTGCTGCCGCAACGGCGGAACTTCCGTCGGCAACCGTCGGTGCCGATGGCTTGGGAATCATCGACCTCCTGGTTGCTTCCGGTTTGTCCGACAGCAAGTCAGCAGCCCGCCGGACCGTGGGGGAGGGAGGTGCCTACGTGAACAACGCCAAGGTCTCGGACCCCGACGCCGTGGTGGCACAGGAGCAGCTCCTTCACGGCCGGTACCTGTTGCTTCGGCGTGGCAAGAAGAACCTTGCCACCGTGGAAGTCTCGGCCTAAGCACCCGTCCCGCATCATCCCGAAGGCCGGCAACCCCAGTGGTTGCCGGCCTTCGGCATACCCACGCGACCCCGGTTGCTCTATCACCTCCCGTCGCTTTTCCGGGGTCGCTCTATCACCTCCCGCCGGTTCCCCAAGGTTGCTCTATCACCTCCCGTCGGTCTTCCAGAGTTGCTCTATCACCGGGAGTCCAGGGCCCGGAAGGGGTAGGTGATGGGGCTCACGGAAGCGCAGTTTCGCTGACTGGGATTGTCTTCGCGCCGTCTCCCCTGTGTTTCAGGGCATTTGGGCGGGTTCCAGGCCGATTTGTAAGTCGGGGTAGAGGCGTGTAATGTCTTCTGAGTCGCCGCGAGTGAGACAGCCTGAGGCTGGAAACCGCGGAGGACAAACCCCTTGATAACAGCCTGAAAATGGTTCGCTTTTATGCGCGACCTTTGCCGGGCGGGGGCGAAACCCCGGTCTGAATCGCGGAAACGCTGATTTGCCAAGACCGAGTTGGTTCGGGTAAGTTTGAAAAGTTGCTCCGGAGTGATCTGCTGGCCGTTGTGGTTGGTGGTGGTAGTGCTTTGGATTAGTGACCTGTTGTTTGAGAACTCAATAGTGTGCCAAGTTTGTTGATACCGATTGTTTTTTG